>CALAIJ010000250.1 GCA_937923365.1 uncultured Sulfitobacter sp. | reverse complement strand
ACCTTTGGCCCCAGATGCACGGTGTTCAGGAAGTCCATCTTGTTGGTGGTCGCACGGCGCCCGTCAATGACACCCGCCATGGCCAGAAGAATGGACCCTGTGCAGACGGACATCACAAGCTCTGCCTGACTGGACACCTCTGCGATCCATTCAAGCACTTGTAGGTCCTTGCCGTACTCAAGTGCGGCATCCCCACCCGGTACCAGAAGCAGATCATAGTCTGTCTTATCAGCCATAGCCTTGTCCGGCAGGATGCGCTGGCCATGCACGCTGGGCACGGGGCTTGTGTCCTTGGCCACCGTGATGATCTGCGTCTCTGACCCGTAGCCCCCCAGCATCTCGATGGGCCCGAAATAATCGAGCGTTTCAAATCCGGGATATACCAATGCTGCGAGGGTTTTCATGGCGCGCCTTTCCAAACGAATGTCCTTGACGTTCAAATGGCGCATGCGGGCAGCGCGTCAACCGCTGTCCGGCTGGGTCGCTACACGCGCGGTGCCTCAATTGGGCTGAATTAAGGCAGCACTATGCCGCCTGCGCGAAACAATACCCTGCCAGATCAGCGCTTTGGCGGCGAATACCGCACCGATTAAGGCAGAAATTTGACTCAGCAAGGGCAAAGGGCACAGTTGTGACACATTCAAGGAAAGGCCACTGCCATGACCATCCTCACAGTCGTTATCTCGCTTGTTGTTCTTGCGACAACAGTGATGGGCGAAACCCCGAACCCTGCGTTCACTAGCAACAACGATCCTTATTAATCGGGCGCGGCATAGCTGCCGTCGGGCCCGTGCACCTCTGTCCCCTCCAAGGCAGGTGAGAACACACATATCAGCCGCAACGGGGCGGCACCTGCGGGTACGTGGACTTCATGTTGGTCGTGGGCATTGGGCGCATATAGCACGCCTGCCTTGATGATATGCTCGGCCCCTGTGGCGACCTCGCGCACCATTCCCATACCGCTGATGCAATAACAGGCCTCCACGTGGTGCTTGTACTCCAGCCGCAACACCGCCCCGGGCAGCACTTCGGTTTCGGTCATGGAAAACCCCATGCCGTCCGAGCGCACCAGCAACCGCAGCGATGTCCATCCGGGTCCTGCCGCGTCCCGCGCCGTGCCTGTCAATTCGGCCTTGTCGTAGACAATCATTCCATCCCTCCCATCGGGTCCATTGCGACCCCGCGAAGGGAAGGGTAGCATAGGTCATGATTACCCTGCA
Organism: uncultured Sulfitobacter sp.; assembly: GCA_937923365.1. GTDB lineage: Bacteria > Pseudomonadota > Alphaproteobacteria > Rhodobacterales > Rhodobacteraceae > Sulfitobacter. The sequence continues at coordinate 2,573 of CALAIJ010000250.1, read as the reverse complement.
CCACCTGAACCGCTCGCGCTCGCAACGTATCCTCTGGCTGCTGGAGGAATTGGGCGAGGCCTACAAGGTCATCCCCTACACCCGTGACGCCCAGACCAATCTGGCCCCACCGGAATTGCTGGCGGTGCACCCCTTGGGCAAGTCCCCGATGATTGAACTGGACGGACGTCTGATCTGCGAAAGTGGCGCCATTGTGGAGACCCTCTGCACCCGATACGCCCCCGGCATGATCCCCGACCAAAGCGATGACGCCTATCTGACCCATCTGGAATTGATACACTTCGCCGAAGGGTCTGCCATGACGCCCATCCTGCTGAACCTCTATGTCAGCCGATTGGGCGAGGCTGGCGCACCCCTGCATCCGCGCATCGCGGGGGAGCTGACCAACCACTACCGCTATCTGAACGACCTTGTGCGTGCCTCCGGTCATTTTGTGCAGGATACCTTGTCGGCCGCAGATATCATGCTGAGTTTTCCGGCAGAGGTCGCCATCCGCCAGGAACGCGGGGCCGAGTTTCCTGCCCTTGCCGGTTTTGTCGAGATGATCCACGCCCGCCCTGCTTACAAACGGGCGCTGAAGGCAGGCGGTTAAAGGCCTGTCGTCTTAGCCGTTGCGCAGCGACGGGCAGCGTGCCAACAATCCGGGATGAAACAAACCCTGACCAGCCCTGATGGCACCCCCGCAAGCCGCCTCGCCTTTGGCACAATGCAATTTGGTGGACGGGCTGACGCGGCACAGTCGCGCGCCATGTTCGACGCCTGCATCGCGGCAGGTATCACCCATTTCGACACGGCGCATGTCTACACCGACGGCGCCTCCGAAACGCTGCTGGGGGAGTTCGCGGCAAAAGACCGCGACCGCCTGATTATTGCGACCAAAGCGGCCTATACGGGGGGTGCCTCAGCAGACAATATCCTGTCCTCCGCCGAGACATCGCGCCAGCGGCTGAACCTTGACACGCTGGACGTTCTTTATTTGCACCGGTTTGACGACGATACCGATTTACACGAGAGTTTTCAGGCTTTTGCAGACCTTAAGGCCCGCGGTCATATCCGGCACATAGGTCTGTCGAATTTTGCCGCGTGGCAGGTCGTCAAAGCCGCAAACATCGCATCGAAATTCGATCTGGATGTAGCCGTAATCCAACCGATGTATAACCTTGTGAAGCGGCAGGCCGAAGTCGAAATCCTGCCGATGGCTGATGATCTGGGCATTCTTGTCTGCCCCTATTCACCCCTTGGCGGAGGTTTGCTGACAGGCAAATACACAGACGGCGGCACGGGCCGTTTGACCCAGGATGACCGGTACGCGGAACGCTATGCCGCCCCTGCCATGCATGACGCCGCGACCGGGCTGGCGGCAATTGCCACAGCAGCAGGCACGCACCCTGCAACACTGGCCGTGGCCTGGGCCGCCGCCCATCCCACACAGCCCAGCCCAATCATTTCGGCCCGCACGGCAGAGCAGTTGCAGCCCTCGCTTGATGCGTTGAACTACGAAATCACGCCGGAGGTTTACGCGCAGATCGCAGCCCTGATGCCGACCCCTGCCCCCGCGACGGACCGCACGGAAGAGCAGACGTGACTTCAGCCCTTGTCATTGGCGGCGGCATCGCGGGCGTTTCAGCCGCAGCGCGCCTGTCAGAGCATTGCGACGTCACCGTACTGGAAGCGGAACCCGCACTGGCCTACCACGCATCGGGCCGCTCTGCCGCGCTCTTTGAGCAGAACTACGGGGCGCCCACAACGGTCGCCCTGAACAAGGCAAGTGCCGCCTATCACTTTGAGGCCAATGGCGGCTACACCAGCCCTCGGGGCTTGCTGATCGCCGCCCGCACGGATGAACGTGACGGGTTTCAGGCCGACCTGACCACCATGGGCGTCAATGAAATCTCGCCTGCGGAGGCGTTTTCCATGGTGCCCGTTCTGGACCCCGCAGAGGTGGCCTTTGCCGGCTATCACGAGGCTGCCTACGACCTTGATACCGACCGCATGGTGCAGGATTTTGCCCGCATGGTACGCAGCAACGGCGGACAGGTTCTGACGGGCACGCCGGTCACGAAAATCACACCTCAGGGCGCAGGCTGGCGCGTTGAAAGTGGCGATAGGTCGTTTTCATGCGACCATCTGGTGAACGCAGCGGGCGCATGGGCGGACGTGATTGCCACCATGGCAGGCGTGACGCCCATCGGCTTGCAGCCCTTGCGCCGCTCCATGGCGCGGATCCCCGCGCCGGGCGGGCATGACGTGACGGGCTGGCCCATGTTCTTTGGTGTGGGTGAGACGTGGTACGCCAAGCCCGACGCGGGCGCGCTGCTGGTTTCTCCGGCGGATGAAGACCCGGTGGAGCCGATGGACGCCTGGCCCGATGACATGGTGCTGGCCGAAGGGCTGGCGCGCTACGAGGCGCTTGTGACCACCCCTGTGACGCGGCTTTTGGCGTCATGGGCGGGGCTGCGCAGCTTCTCTCCGGACCGTAATCTGGTGCTGGGGCTCGACCCCGATGTGGCGTCGTTTACGTGGTGCGCGGCGCAGGGCGGATACGGATTTCAGACCGCCCCTGCCGCATCGCA
>CALAIJ010000249.1 GCA_937923365.1 uncultured Sulfitobacter sp. | reverse complement strand
ATGCGCCTGCTGGGCTCCGGACCCCGCTCCGGTCTGGGAGAACTGATCCTGCCCGAGAATGAACCGGGATCCTCCATCATGCCCGGCAAGGTGAACCCCACGCAGGCCGAAGCGCTGACCATGGTCTGCGCACACGTCATGGGCAATGACGCCGCAGTCGGGTTTGCCGGCAGCCAAGGCCATTTCGAGCTGAACGTCTACAATCCGATGATGAGCTATAATGTGCTGCAGTCCATGCAATTGTTGGGGGATGCGGCGGGCTCGTTCACGGACAACATGGTGGTCGGCACGCAGGCCAATGTGGAACGGATCGACAAGCTGATGAAGGAATCGCTGATGCTGGTGACAGCACTTGCGCCCACCATCGGGTATGACAATGCCACCAAAGTCGCCAAGACGGCCCACAAGAACGGCACGACCCTCAAGGAAGAGGCAATTGCGCTGGGCCTTGTGGACGCGGAAACCTTCGACCGTGTGGTGCGCCCCGAAGACATGATCGGCCCCAAGTGAGCGCGCCCGTCAACCTCAATAAGGCGCGCAAGGCGCGGGCCAAGGCAGACAAACGCGCCACGGCAGATGCCAATGCGGTCAAGTTCGGGCGCACCAAGGCGGATAAGGCCGTTGAGCATGCGACAGAGACTGCCCGCGTTCAGCGGTTGGACGCCCACAAGCGCGACAGATGAGCAGACGGCCGGTTAAACACTCGGTTACGCTCAAGGGTCACCGCACATCGGTGTCGCTGGAGGATGAATTCTGGGACGCCTTCCGCGAGATTGCCAAGGAGAAGTCCATGCCAATCAATGCATTGGTGGCCGAGATTGATGCAGAACGCGGGATGGAGATCGGGCTGGCCTCGGCCATCCGGCTCTATGTGCTGCGCCGGTTAAAGGATCGTTTACCTTGATGGGCGTATGGTCTCCGCATGCGTTTTTCGGCATCACCCTTGACAGCAAACGAATGGGTTACGGCCTTGTTTAGGTCGCGTGCTGCGGCATCCGGCGGTGTGATCCGCCGAAAAGCCAAAGATGTGGAACGGTACGTGGGGCGCATTGAGTTTGAACAGGAACTCAAGCGCCGCGGCTTTCATGCCGTTGAAAATGCGGGGCAAATCGTGATTTTCTGCAATCAGGAACCCATACGCATCGTCCTGTAATCGTTTTCTTTGAAAGAAAACGGTCGGAAATTTTCAAAATTTCCGATGCATTACGCCACCGACGCGCGGTAAATCTGATCGATGTTTCCGCCAAGGGCCGCGTTGAACTCAGCGTCCGTCATTGAGACGTTCAAGCCTTCGGTCAGCGCACGGCTGAAGCTTGCGATCATCGTGCTGTTTTGCGCCAGACGGGCGCAGGCATCATCCGTGGAATAGCCACCTGACAACGCCACAACGCGCACGACATTGGCATGGGCTGCGACCTCATCATAAAGCCCCGCCTCTTCCGGCAATGTCAGTTTCAGCATCACCAGTTGGTCCGCATCAAGCGTCCCCAGATGGCGCAGAATGGCTACATTCAACATGGCCTCCGCTTGCGCCTTGCTATCGGAGTTGATGTTCACTTCAGGCTCGATAATCGGCACCAGACCCGCCGCACAGACCTGACGGGCAACGTCGAATTGCTGGGCAACCACGGCCTCGATCCCCGCCTCGTTGGCCGCGTGAATGACGGAGCGTTCCTTGGTCCCGAAAATCCCCTTTTCGCCTGCGCGGGCCAGCAAGGCGCCCAAGCCCGGCATGGGCTTCATCAGCTGGACGTCATCTGCGGTGTCCTCAAGCCCCTTGTCGATCTTGAGAAACGGCACCACCCCGCGATCATGCCACAACAGGTCCGCAACCGGCATGCCGTTGATCTCGTCATCCATGGTCCGCTCGAACAGGATCGCGCCGATGACTTTGTCTGAGGTGAAATCATCCGCCAGAATGATCCGTGCGCGCATGTCGTGCATGGCCTGAAACATCTCGGCCTCACCGGAATAATCACCCTCTTCCACGCCATAAAGCGCCAGCGCCTTGGGCGTGGAGCCGCCGGATTGATCCAATGCAGCGATAAAGCCTTTGCCGTCTTGCATTTGCGTCAGTTGCGCGTCGTTCATGGTGCTCTGGCCCCTGTTGATTCCGTTTTGATGGTTTCTACTGCAAACTTCTGCGCGATGCTACCGCCGCGACAGTGTCAGACGTATCCCGTCGGCCGAGCGTACGGTCAGATGGGCGACCGGGCGCGGCACGTCGTCGGCCCGCGCCTCGACCCGAAAATCCCGCAGGATGCGCGACAGGATCAGCGGCCCTTCGACCATCGCAAAGCCCGCGCCTGTGCAAACCCGCGGGCCTGCCGAGAACGGGATAAAGGCGTCGCGCTGGCATTTCTGGCCGTTTTCAGTGCCCCAGCGGGTCGGGTCAAACCCGTCAGGATTGTCCCAAAGCCGCGCGTGGCGGTGGAGATGCCACGGACTTAGCACCAGTTGCGCGCCTTTGGCGATGTCGCGGTCGCGAAACTGCTCCGGGCAGGTCGTCTCGCGCACCATCATGGGCACGGGCGGGTAAAGCCTCAGGGTTTCGCGAAACACATCGCGGCTGAGCCGCAGCTTGGACATGACGCTAAAATCGCAGGTCTGAAGGGCCTGGGCCTCGGCCGCAAGCTTGTCCTGCCACTCCGGATGCGTCGCCATAAGATAAAGCGCCCATGCAAGGGCCGACGCGCTTGTTTCGTGCCCGGCCAGAAAGAAGATCGCGACCTGATCGACCATTTCTTCGGTATCAAAGGTATCGCCGGTGACCGGATCCGCGGTGGTCATGATCTTGGTCGCCAGATCATCAGGCGCCTCGCCTGCCCTGATCTGCGCCATGCGTGTGGTGGTCAGTTCCGTAATCAGCTTGCGGATGCGCGCCGCACTCACGCGGGTTTGCTTGCGAAAGAACCGAGGGAACCAGCGCGGCAACGGGATGAAGGCCGCAAGGTTCAGAATAGGCTGCGTGCGCTGGTAGTTGCGGAATTCCTCAAAAACTTCTGTTGCCAGATGATGCTCGATCGGGATGGAGAACAGCGTGCGAAAGATCACATCCGCCGCGGCATGGCTGGTCTCTGCTTCGATCTCGACCACCTCGCCTGCGCGGGCGTCAAGCCGTGCGGCGGCTGCCTCGGCAGCGTCCCACATCGCGGGAAAGGTCTCGCGCAGACGGCCCCCCTCGAAAGCGGGATCAATGATACGGCGCTGGCGCTTCCACGTCTCGCCATTGGTCAGGAACACAGAGTTGCCCAGTAAAGGCCGCAGCCCTTCGCCGATCCGGTCCGATTTGGGGAAATCGTCGGGACGGTCTTTCAGCACTGTTTTCACCAGTTCCGGCTGGTTCATCAGATAGCTGGAAAAGAACGGCGTTTTGAACGCCGCCATCCACGCGCGGTACAGCCTTGCGGGCTGGGCAGACAGAATATCCTGACGAAACAGCTTGGCATACCGCCAAAGGGACACTTTGTCAGGGCGGCTGGGCGGTTTCGGCGGCAACGGCGTCATGACGCAACCGAGGTGTAGGTGTTCACCGCGTGATCAATGCGCGATTTGGAAGCGGGTCTGCCTGCATAACGCGCGCCAAGGGTCAGCGGCCCTGCAGTGATCTGAAAATAGTCATAGTCACGGGGCCGGTCAAAGGCACAGAGATATTGGAAATGCAGGCGAAAGAACTTCCACCGCAGTTCTTTCCAGCGCTCAGGGCTGAGCGTTTGGGTGAAGGCTGCGGAAAAGACCAGCGGCCATTTCTTGTCCGCAGGCGCGACACCGGACACGCTGACCGGATCGCATAAGGCAAAGGCGCAGCCATCCCCGGGCGCGGTGACATCCACCCAAGTGAGTTCATCGCGGGCGCTAAGATACTGCAAGTCACCCCGCAACCGGTGCGCTTTGGGCAGGAAGGACACCATCGGCACCACCTGACCTATTGAGAGGAACGACAACGCAGGGGCGTCTTTTGCGATCTCTTCATTGCGGATCAGGTCCGCCAGAATGGAGACGCCAAGATGCGCACCGGACGAATGGCCGACGACCAGCACCTCGTCCACATCCTCGCGCAGTGCACCAGCCACGGCCTGCGTGAACGCCGCAATGCGCGCCTCCAGTTCGGGCGGGTTGGCCCCGCGGGACGAGGCGGAATAGGAATAATCATGCATCAGGTAGTAGGCAAAGAACTTGCCGTCTTTCGATTTGAACCAGCGCAGCAGCATGTATCCGGCCGCCAAGCTCACTGGAATGGCACCGTAGACGGCCCAGGCAAAATTCTTGCTGAACCAGCGGCCCTCCACTCGGAACAAGGCCTCATGCGCCCAGATCAACGCGAACCACGCAGCGCATGCGACGACCAAAGCCAACGCAAGTTGCGCCAGCAACATGCCCACCGGATAGAGGGCGGCGATCACCGGACCTTTGCGTAACTTGGTCAACCGCCACAGCGCGCCTGTGCTGATGTAGACCCACGCCGTGCGCACCAATTGCAGGTAGGTGGCAGGGATCGACGTGCTCATGCTGTCGCGCACAATGTCGGACCAGACCAGCACTTCGACGTCCACCTGCGTCTTGGCACCGTCCATTTGCCCTGCCACCTGCCAGCCGTAGTTGGCAGCTTTGGGCGCGGGTTTCAGCGTGATCTCATAGCCTGATATCTCCGCCTGCGCCGCCCCTTCCTTGCGATAAAGCTCGCGGTAGCGACGCGGGTGAATGGGGTCGTAGCCGGGGATATAGAACACCCGTCTGCGGCGCACTTTGCCTGTTGGTTGATTGTCGTCGCTGCTCTTGCTCATTGGCATTCCCTACGGGGGGTTTTTGGCAAGAGTAAGGCCTGTCAGCCCAATGTGGCAAGGGCCGGGAAGGTCTCCAGCAGCCAGAAGGCCAATGAAGTGAACGCGCCCGTGACCATCGCCAGCCCGACCAGCACCAAAAGCCCGCCCATGATCCGCTCGATAAGCTTCATGTGGCGCTTGAGGCGGTTCATGACCCCCATGGCGCGAGTGATGAACATTGCCGCCAGAAGAAAGGGTATCCCCAACCCCAACGCGTAGATGCCCAACAGCACGGTGCCGCGCGCAACGGAGCCTTCGGAGGCCGCCAAAGACAGGATCGCACCCAGTTGCGGGCCGATGCAGGGCGTCCAGCCAAAGGCAAAGGCCAGACCCAGCACATAGGCCCCAAAGCTGGACCCGCCCTTGTCGCCTGCGTCCATGCGCGCCTCTTGATCCAGAAACGGAATGCGAAAGACGCCCAGAAAGTGCAGGCCGAATATCACGATCACAACGCCCGAGATTTGCGCGAAAAGCGTCTGGTTCTGCAGGAAGAACGCGCCAAAGGCGGACGCCGTGAAGCCAAGGATCAAAAAGACCGTGCTAAGCCCCATCACAAAGAACAATGCTGCAATCACTGCTTTGCGCCGCGCATCGCGCTCCGAGGACATATCGTTCAGCGATACGCCCCCCATATAGGCCAGATAAGGCGGCACAATGGGCAGAACGCAAGGCGACAGGAACGAGATCACCCCCGCAAAAAGGGCGATCAGCATGGCAGGCAGCAGACTTGCGTCGATAAGCTCAATTCCGAACATGTGCTACCCTTAGAGGGCTTCTGCGCCTGCGTCACGCCCTTGGTGGTCACAAGGCTGTGGACGGGGTGTAACATCTTGCGTTAGAGGGGCCTTATGACCGAAGAACTGGACGCCTTGGGCCTGCTATGCCCCCTGCCCGTGCTCAAGCTGCGCAAGCGGTTCAAGGCGCTTGGCGCAGGCGATTGCATCCGGCTGCTGGCAGATGATCCTGCGGCGATTGTGGATGTCCCGCACTTCTGCGCTGAAAGCGGTCACGCGCTGGTCGAGACCCAGGACAAAGGCCACATGCAGGTCTATCTGGTGCGCAAGACGGCCTGAATGTGAAAAGGGCAGCACGGATGCTGCCCCTTCGGTATTCCTGTTTGATCCAAAGGCTTTAGCCGCCCAAGGACCACCAGCCTTTACGCTTTTTCTTGGGCTTCTCGGGCTTGGCCTCTGCTTCCGGCGCGGGCGCGGGCTCTGGCGCGGGTTCCGGCGCTTGCTCTGCCACAGGGGCCTCTACAGGTGCTGCTTCTGCCACGGCCACGGCCTCTGCCACAACCGGCTCCGCCGCTTTCTTGGGCTTGGGCTTGGCGCGGCTGCGCGTGGCCTTCTTGGGCTTTTCCTCGGCAGGTGTCTCTGTTTCGGGCGCGTCCGCGGTGGCCTCTTCCGCAGGGGCTGCTTCGGGCTCTTTGACCTTCTTGGCGCGGCTGCGTGTTGTCTTGGCCTTGGGCTTCTTGGGCGCTTCGGCCTCGGCTGCGTCCTCTGACGGCGCGTCCTCGGACACCTTGGCGTCCGCATCTGCGGCGACTTCTGCCTCGGCCTTTGGCTTGCGCGAGCGGCTGCGGGACTTGGGCTTGGGCTTTTCAGCCTCATCACCAGCGGGCACTTCTGCTTTGGCCTCTGGCTTGGCATCCGCGTCAGGCGTTGCATCTTCGGCTTCCGGCTGGTCGCCCTGCGGCGCGTCCCCCTCCTGAGCGTCGGCGTTCTGGCCTTCGTTCTGGTTCTCGCCAGAGTTCTTGCCACGGCCCCCGCGGCGACGACGACGACGGCGTTTCTTGGGCTTGCCTTCACCGTCTTGTTGCTGGCCATCATGCTGCGGGCTGTTGTCCTCTGCGGCGGGCAGGTTGTCGTCGCTGCCTTCCGTCTCAGGCGCGTCCTCGTCGATGGCATCCATGATGGAGGTATCGACAGAGACAACATGCGACACGGGCTT
>CALAIJ010000248.1 GCA_937923365.1 uncultured Sulfitobacter sp. | reverse complement strand
GTGATCAGGGCACGCGGCACCGGCCGCCAGGGATCGAGGTAGAAATCGCCTGCGGGGCAATAGATGCCTTTGTCGGTAAAAGTCAGAACGGGATCACGGGCCATGACCCAAATCTAGGGGCCAGCGGCCAAATGAACAGGGATCAGGCGCTTACAGTCGCCAAAAAGAGCTTTTCCAACCCGTCATACACCGGATTTCGCAGGTCTTCTTGCTCCATCAGGACTTCGTGTTCGGCGCCGTCGATGATCTCCAGCGTGCCGCCTTTCCAGCTTTCCATACGCTCTTGAATGCGCGGCATATCAACGATCCGTTCGTTGCTGCCAACCCAAGTCACGGCTGGCAAGCTGGGGGCGGCGCGACTGGCAAGGTGCTTGGTTTCGGCCAATGCTTCACGCAGCCAGACATATGACGGGCCCCCCAAAGCCAGTTCGGGGTGCGCAGCGATCTGGTCGCGCATCATGTCGAACATCTGTGCGTCCGTTGTCAGCATGTTGTCGTCAAAGGGCTCCGACAGCACATAAGGGTCGATCTTTGTACCGGGGGGCAAGTCAGTGCCACGCCCGATGCGCGGCATTACGTTTGCCAAAGTGCCCGCAAGCAGCTTGAGATGGGGCGCGATATAGATGCCCCACATCGGGCCGGTAAAGGCCGCGGCCTGAACGGGCAGGCCTTCCATCACGGCACGCAGGCCGATGCAGCCGCCCATCGAGTGGGCCAGCAGGAAGTAGGGACGCGGCAGACCCAGTTCACGCGCGGTGCGCATCAGGGTTGCCACATCTTTCTGGTAGTCGGGAAAGGCGTCGACATGGCCCAGCAGCGGATTGTCCGTCAGACGGTCCGCCAGTCCTTGCCCCCGCCAGTCGATGGCCATCGAGGCCAGCCCCCGATTGGCAAGCTCGCCCGCAACGACGCCATACTTTTCAATGTATTCCGTCCGACCGGGAAAGATCAGTACGGTGCCCTTGGCGCCTTCCAGCGGCCAGTGACCGATGCGGATGCGCTTGCCGTCCGACGTCTCTGCCCAGTGGGCCATCCCGCCCGAGGGGCCGGGATGGATGTCGGTGAAAAGGGGGGCCGTCTGGTCGGTCATTATGACAGAACGGACGCCAGCTTCATCGCAAGCCCCATATCGCCGTCAACCTTGAGCTTGCCGCTCATGAAAGCGGCGGTGGAGTTGGTGTCGCCCTCAAGGATGGACTGGAATGTATCTGCATCCGCGGTGAGCGTTACATCCGCCGCGTCATCACCTGCGCGCGCGCCGTCTGCGTCGATCATCACGGCACCTTCGCCGGTAATGTCGAACTTTGCTGTTCCACCGTCAAAGCCCGCGCCGTCCATCTTTGCGTTCAGGGCGGCAACCGCTTCGTTCACAATATCGCTCATGTCTTAACCTTCCTTGGCGTTTCTTTACCCTTTTTGGGCAAATAGGCTCCGACACGTCTGGAATTGCGGCGGCAGCCTGTTACATTCACCTTTGTTATGTGTCTCTTTAGCGTCAACCTCAAACGTCACCTTACGGCAATTGCCGCGTCAGTGTTGCTGTCAGGCATAGCTGTGGCTGAAGACGCGCCGCCTGAATTGCTGGACCGTTTGCGCAATGCCACGGCAGCGGAGGCCCCGCGGATTGTGCGTGAAGTGGAGACGGTGTGGCGCCGTTCCGGCTCTGCGGCGATGGATTTGCTGCTGAAACGCGGGCGCGAGGCGCTGACGGAACAAGATTACACGCTGGCCATCGAACACCTGACCGCATTGACCGACCACGCGCCGGATTTCGCCGAAGGCTTCAACGCCCGGGCAGAGGCGTATTTCCGCGCCGAACTATACGGTCCCGCGCTGGATGATCTTGAAGTCACGTTGGCGCTCAACCCGCAGAACTTCAACGCGATCTTCGGGCTGGCGGTCATGCATCAGGAACTTGGCAACCTGCGCAAAGCTTCGCAGCTCTATCGCCGTGTGCTGGTGATCCACCCCAATCACGAACAGGCGCAACAGGCGCTTGATTACCTCAAACGCGACGGCATCGGGCGCGAACTCTAATCTTCGGGACATCAGCGACGTGCAGTCAAAAGCGCCAGTGGTTGCGGTCCTTGGGCCCACCAATACCGGCAAAACCACCTACGCGATTGAACGCATGCTGGCGCACCGAACGGGCGTCATCGGTCTGCCGTTGCGTCTGCTTGCCCGCGAGGTCTATGACCGGATCGTTGATCTGCGCGGGCCTTCTGTCGTGGCACTGGTCACGGGGGAAGAACGTATCGTGCCGCCGCGCGCGCAATACTGGATCTGCACCGTCGAGGCGATGCCCGAAGGCATGGGGGCCGATTTTCTGGCCGTAGACGAAATTCAGCTTTGCGCTGATCCCGAACGGGGCCATGTCTTTACCGACCGCCTACTGCGCTGGCGCGGCCTGCACGAGACGTTGCTGCTGGGCGCCGACACGATGCGCGGCACCATTGCGGCCCTTATCCCGCAGGCGCAATTCATGCGCCGCGAGCGGATGTCAGAGTTGACCTACACCGGATCGCGCAAGATCAGCCGGATGAAACCGCGCAGTGCAATCGTCGGATTTTCGGTTGAAAACGTCTATGCCATTGCCGAGCTTCTGCGCCGCCAAAAGGGTGGGGCGGCTGTGGTCATGGGCGCGCTTTCACCGCGCACACGCAATGCGCAGGTGGCAATGTATCAGTCCGGCGAAGTGGATTACCTTGTCGCCACGGATGCCATTGGCATGGGCCTGAACCTGGATGTGGATCACGTCGCATTCTCGGCCACGTCCAAGTTTGACGGCCGGCGGATGCGCCCGCTTGCCCCGAATGAGCTGGCCCAGATCGCGGGCCGTGCGGGGCGGGGGTTCAAGTCGGGCACTTTCGGGGTCACGGGCGAGGCGCGGCCTTTGGACGACGGGGTCGCCAAGGCGATCACAGAGCACCAGTTTACCCCGCAAACACGGCTGAACTGGCGCAATCATGCGTTGCAATTTGGGTCCGTTGACCGGTTGATCCAGACGTTGGAGGCAAAATCCGACGACGAACACCTTGTGCGGGCGCGCGAAGCGGACGATCTGAAGGTGTTGAAAACGCTGGCGCAAGTGGACGAAGTCTTTGCCCGCACCACCACGGGACCGGACGTCAAACTGCTGTGGAATGTCTGCAATATCCCTGATTTTCGCGGCATCAGCCATTCCGAACACGCCAATATGTTGGAACATATCTTCCTTGATCTACATGAACATGGTGAGATCAGGGAGGACTGGCTGGCCCGCCAGATCCAGCGCATCGACCGCACCGACGGGGACATTGACGCGCTGTCAAAACGGCTCGCCTTTATCCGGACCTGGACGTACGTGGCGCAACGCAAAGGCTGGACCCGTGACGAAAGCCATTGGCGCGGGGCCACGCGTGTCGTAGAAGACCGCCTATCAGACGCCTTACATGCGCGCCTGACAGAAAAATTTGTAGATCGGCGCACGTCAGTGCTGTTGCGCCGGCTAGGACAGAAGGAAGCCATCGTGGCCGAAGTAAACGAGACGGGTGATGTCACTGTAGAAGGTGAATTTGTAGGCAAGCTGGAAGGCTTCCGGTTCCGCGCAGACAAAGGTGCGGGCGGCGCAGAGGAGAAAGCCATCAAGGCGGCCTCTTTGCAGGCGCTGGCCCCGCAGTTCCATCTGCGTGCCGATCGTTTCTACAACGCGCCAGACACCGAGATCGACTTTACCGAGCAGGGGGGCCTCATGTGGGGCTCTGCCGCCGTGGGTAAGCTGGTCGCTGGGGCCGAAGCGCTCAAGCCGCAGGTCGAGGTGTTCGTGGACGATGTTGCAGGACCGGAGGTTGCCGAAAAAGTGCAGCGCCGCTTGCAGCATTTCATCGACCGCAAGATCGCGGCCCTTTTCGAGCCGTTGATCGCATTGGGCCGTGACGAGACGTTGAATGGTCTGGCCAAAGGCTTTGCCTTCCAGATGGTTGAAAACCTTGGCGTAATCCCTCGTGCTGCCGTTGCCGACGATGTCAAATCTCTGGATCAGGACGCCCGCGGCGCGCTGCGCAAACACGGACTGCGCTTTGGCCAGTTCACGATCTTTATGCCTCTGCTGCTCAAGCCCGCACCGACACGTTTGCGTCTGGTGCTGTGGTCCCTGACCAAAGGCCTGTCGGAATTCCCCGAATCCCCGCCTCCCGGTTTGGTCACCATTCCCGTTGACCAAAGCGCGCCCCAAGGGGCCGACACCATGTCCGGCTACCGCATTGCAGGCCAGCGCGCGATCCGAATTGATATGCTGGAGCGTCTGGCCGACATGCTGCGCGCCGAAAATTCGCGCAGTGGGTTTGAGGCCAAGGCCGATATGCTGTCGATCACGGGCATGACGCTTGAGCAGTTCGCCGATCTGATGACAGGTCTGGGCTACAAGGCTGCCAAAGACGAACGCGCCAAGGTCAAGCCCGTGACCGAGGTCATGCCCGAGGCGGCCAAGGATATCGCCGCCGACACGCCCGTGATTGATGTGGCCGAGACAGCGGCGGAAGGTGCGATTACCGACGCGCCAGAGGTCCCGCAGGCCGCTGATACCCCCGCAGAGTCGGCCAAGATCATCGACGAAGGCATGGCGCCCGCCATCGAAGAGCCGCAGGCGCAGCCCGCCGTTGATGACCAGATTGCCGATGTCGCGGAGGGTGAAACCCCGCAAGGCACGGCGCCGGACGCCGAAATCGCAGGCGCCGAAATGGAGACCTTCTATGTCTTCACATGGGGCGGCAACCGGCCTGCGCGCCCCGCTGGCGGAAACCAGCGACGCGATGGCGACAAGCCGCGCGGCAAGGGCAAGCCGCGCAAAGGCAACCCGCGCAATGACCGTGGCGAGAAGGGGGGCAAGGCCCAGAAATTCTCTGCCAAGCCACCGCGCCGCGAAAAGCAGATCGATCCTGACAATCCCTTTGCCGCAGCCCTGATGGGGTTGAAGGACAATAAATAAGTGTCTGAAAAGGCCGCGAAACTACGGCTGGACAAATGGCTGTGGTACGCGCGCTTTTTCAAGACACGCTCGCTTGCCGCGACGGTGGTGGGCGCGGGCAATGTGCGGGTCAATGGCACGGCTGTCGCAAAGCGCAGTTTGACGATTCAGGCAGGCGATGTGCTGACCTTTCCCAAGGACGATCATATTCGCGTGATCCGCGTCGAAGAACTGGGCACGCGGCGCGGTCCGGCCCCCGAGGCCCAGACGCTTTATGCAGATTTGGCCCCGCCAGAGCGGCGCGCGCGCGATAAACCGCCTGAAAATCCCGGTTTTGACGGCAAGGGCCGTCCGTCCAAGAAGGATCGTCGCACCTATGATCTTTCGCAGAGCAAGCATCTTGAATGATCGCCACGGCTGATTTAGCTAAGTGTCTACGCAAACTGACAGAGAACTCCATGACTTATATCGTGAACGACGCCTGCATCGCCTGCAAATATACCGACTGCGTCGAAGTATGCCCCGTGGACTGCTTCTATGAAGGCGAGAACATGCTGGTCATCCACCCCGATGAGTGCATCGATTGTGGCGTTTGCGAACCTGAATGCCCCGCGGACGCGATCCGCCCCGATACGGAGCCGGAGGCGGAGAAGTGGGTCGAGTTCAACCGCAAGTATTCCGAGTTGTGGCCTGTCATCATCACCAAGAAAGACCCGCTGCCCGACGCCGAAGAGCGTGATGGCGAAGAGGGCAAGCTGGACAAGTACTTCTCTGAAACACCCGGTGAGGGCGGCTGAACAGGGCGGATACCTTGCACCTGCGGCATGAACTGCGCCCTATAATCCCCTGATCTTGCGCGCTTTTGAAAATGCTTACCCAGCGACAACTTTTAGTTGGGTCATTTTTGTGCTATGATTCTCTTTGAAACTTGCACAGTCGTTTCACAGATCGCCTCCCGGCACGTTGCCGATGAAGTCCTTGAAACACCACACCAACCGCGCCGGACGAACGGGGATAGCCCGCCGCCCGCCCGTGGTTTTGACTGTTGCGATTTATTCGAGATGTATTGCGGGCCCGTCCCGCGCAGTAGGAGTACTTAAATGGCCAAGTCGAAAAAGCTGGATTTCCGTCCCAATGAGTTTGTTGTCTATCCCGCGCATGGTGTCGGGCAGATCGTCTCGGTAGAGGAGCAGGAAGTCGCCGGCATCACGCTGGAGCTCTTTGTCATTGCCTTTGAGAAAGACAAGATGACCCTGCGCGTGCCTACGCACAAGGCCACGGAGATCGGGATGCGCGCACTCAGCTCTCCCGACGTCATTGCGCATGCGATGAAGACGCTTAAGGGCAAGGCCAAGGTCAAACGCGCCATGTGGTCACGCCGTGCGCAGGAGTACGAGCAAAAGATTAACTCCGGTGATCTGATTGCCATCGCCGAGGTTGTGCGCGACCTGCACCGCACCGACGACCAGCGCGAGCAGAGCTATTCAGAGCGCCAGTTGTACGAAGCGGCCCTTG
This sequence comes from uncultured Sulfitobacter sp., assembly GCA_937923365.1. Taxonomy (GTDB): domain Bacteria; phylum Pseudomonadota; class Alphaproteobacteria; order Rhodobacterales; family Rhodobacteraceae; genus Sulfitobacter. The sequence goes on along the minus strand of CALAIJ010000248.1, from coordinate 8,813 downwards.
AGCGGCTGACCCGCGAAGTCGCCGCAGTGGGTGGGGGCGACGAAGGTGTCGCGTCCAAGCAGATCGGTGATGTGCTGGAAAGCCGTGTCGCAGCCGCCTGAAAAGGCCGGTAGATAGAGATGCGAAAGGCTGCCCTGATCGGGGCGGCCTTTTTCGTTTCACCCGATGGGAAGCCGATCAGTTCCAGGTCGAGATCATCACATCAATCGCAACCAGCACAGTGACTTCCACCATCTGCTGAGTGGCCCCCAGCACATCGCCGGTTTGCCCGCCGATCTTGCGGCGCGCGATCAGTCCTGCGCCCAGCGTGACCAGCCCTGCAAACAGCACCAGCCAGACAAAGGACACTTCGGGGGCCATAATCGCGGCAATTACGCCAAGGCCCAAGGCGGCGACCGTCGGGATGCCACCGGGGCGGCCGGTTTGCGCGGACAACCCGTTCTGGCGGGCGTTGGGCAGTCTGTGCATGACCCAGACCATTGCCGCACGGCTCATCACGGCAGAGATCAGCACGGCGGGCAGCAACATGCCTTTGTCGATCAGCATGGTCAGCACGTACCAGCGTAACAGCAGCGACATCGCCAGCGCGATCACACCGTAGGTGCCGATCTGGCTGTCTTTCATAATCTCCAGCCGCCGCGTCACGGTCCAGCCGCCCCAGAAGCCGTCGGCGCAATCGGCCAACCCGTCTTCGTGCATCGCACCGGTGATGACGATGCCCGTCAGCAGGACAAAGGCGGCGGTGATCGGCGCTGTGGTGCCAAGGTACTCAAGACACCAGCCCACAAGCAGGGCAATGCCGCCCACGACCAACCCCACCAGCGGATAGGCCCAAGCGGCAGCAGAAGGCGCGCGGGCGCCAGAGGGGTGATGGGGCAGGGGCAACCGCGTCAGCAGCGCCAGCGCCAAAGTGATATCCCGAGGGCGAAACGCCTTCGTGATGGATGCAATGTCGGTTCCGCTCATCTAATTGTCCTTCTGCGTCTTTCGCCGCAGGTACGCTAGCGATAGAGAGGGCGCAAACGCAATCTGAAAATTGAGCTCTGACCATGACCCAAACACCTGCCTCCCTGTCCGATTTTCGCGCCATCCTTGCTGCCCAATGCACCATTGATGCCGCGGCTGAAGCGGCTGCCGCCGATCATAACGGCCAGTTGACCAAACCTCCCGGTGCGCTGGGGCGGCTTGAGGATCTTGCCATCTGGTATCGCGGCTGGCGCGGCGGCGAGAATACGGCCATCTCCGCCCCCCAGATCATCGTTTTTGCGGGCAACCACGGGGTCGCTGCGCGCGGGGTTTCAGCCTTTCCGGCAGAAGTTACAGAACAGATGGTTATGAATTTCCAGCACGGCGGCGCGGCAATCAACCAGATTGCAAAGGCGAACGGGGCGACGCTGGATGTGGTCGCCCTTGATCTTGACCAGCCGACTGCGGATTTCACCGCAGCCCCCGCGATGGAGGACGATGCGTTTCTGGCGGCCCTGCAAGCAGGGTGGGACAACGTCAGCATGGATGCCGATTTGCTGGTGGTGGGCGAGATGGGGATCGCCAACACGACCTCTGCCGCAGCACTTGCCTGCGCGTTGCTGGGCGGTGAGGCGTCAGAATGGACGGGGCGTGGCACGGGGGTCGATGATGCGGGCCTAACCCTTAAGACCCAGGTCGTCGCCGATGGCGTGGCCCTGCACGGCGGTCATGACGGGGTGGAGACCCTGCGCCGTCTGGGCGGGCGCGAACTGGCCGCGATGGCGGGGGCGATTGCGCGCGCGCGCGATCTGCGTATTCCGGTGATCCTTGACGGGTTCATCTGCTGTGCCGCTGCCCTTTGTCTTGAGAAGACTGCCAAAGGCGCATTGGATCATACGGTCGCGGGCCACCTGAGTGCCGAAGGCGCGCACGGGCGCATGCTGAATGCTTTGGACAAAGAGCCGCTTTTGCAACTGGGCTTGCGTCTTGGTGAAGCTTCGGGCGCGGGGGTCGCCATTGCGATCATGAAGACCGCGATGGCCTGTCACGCCGGCATGGCCACCTTTGCCCAAGCGGGTGTCAGCGACAGCTAGGGACGCGGCTAGTCGGTTTCAGCGTTTGCCTTGCTGTTGAGGATGGCTGTCTCCAGATCCTTTTCCAACTCTTTGGAGCGGGCCACATAGGCCTTGTTCTGTGCGGCGGGTATCTCAGGGTCCCAAAGCTCTGCAAGGTCCCTCAGCGACGCGCGGTCATGGGCATAGAACATGCGCTGGGCCTCGGCTGCCTCGAATTCTGATAGCCCCATGTTTTCCAGCACATAGCGGCCTGCGCGTAAGGAACTGTCGAACATCTCGCGCACGATGTCATTGGCGCCCGCACGGAATTGCTGGTAGACCGATGTGCGGTCAAAGGCGCGGGCGATGATGTGGATATCGGGGCGCTCCTTGCGGGCATATTCGATCAGCTTTATCGCTGCCTTCGGATCGTCCAGTGCGACCACAAGCACGCGAGCCTCGGACAGACCCGCTTTGCGCAGGATGTCGGGCCGCGTCGGATCGCCCAGAAAGGCCTTGAACCCAAAGCGGCGCATGACGGCGATTGTTTCGGGGTTGTGATCCAGCACAACTGTCTGAAACCCGCTGGCCTGCACCAGACGATTGACGATCTGTCCAAAGCGGCCAACGCCTGCAATGATGACGGGCCCTTGGGTGTCGATGTCATCAGGCTCCAGCGGGCTGTTATCACCCGAACGGCGGCTGATAACATCGTACAGGATGAACAACAGCGGCGTAATCAGCATGGAAAGCGCGATGACCAGCAGCAAGGTCTCTGCAATGTCTGTGGGCATGACATTGGTGGCCACGGAAAAGCTGACGAGTACAAAGCCGAACTCACCCGCCTGTGCCAGCCCCAGTGCGAACAGCCAGCGGTCGCGGCCTTTGATCTTGAAGGCCAGCGCCAACCCGTAAAGCACGGCCCCTTTGACAAGGATGACCAGCAGGGCCATGCCGATGATCAGCGCCCAATCCCCAAAGAGCAGGGCAAAGTTAATGCCAGCGCCCACGGTGATAAAGAACAGTCCCAACAGCAGCCCTTTGAAAGGCTCAAGGTCGGTCTCCAACTCGTGACGGAATTCCGAGGAGGCAAGAACCACACCCGCAAGGAACGCGCCCAAGGCAGGCGAGAGGCCAACAATGGTCATCAGAAACGAGATACCCACAACAATCAGCAGGGCGAGCGCCGTGTACATCTCGCGCAGATTGGCGGAGTGGATGAAACGGAAGACCGGTCGGGTAAAGAACACCCCCACAATGATGATTGCAGCGATCGCCCCCAGCGTGACCAGCGTGATCCCCCAAGCGGGTAGGCTTTGCACCAGATTGATCGCGGCCTGCGCGCCATCGGGACCGTGAGAGCCGTGCGACCCGTTATGGGCGGCTTCGAGCTTTTCTGGATCAAGCGAAATCGACCCATCCGGCAGGAGGCCAGCCGGCAGAGTAACAGCCAGCAACGGCAGAAAGGCAAGGATCGGGATCACCGCGATGTCTTGCGTCAGCAACACGGAAAAGACGGACCGCCCTCCGCTGGTTTGCATCAATCCCTTTTCGGAAAGCGTCTGCAAAACGATCGCCGTAGAGGACAAGGAAAGCGACAAGCCAATCGCCAATGCGGCCCCCCAAGGGACGCCGTAGGCCATGGCGATCCCCATCAAGGCGGCAGTGGACAAGGTGACTTGCAGGCCGCCCAGACCCAGCAGCTTGTGGCGCATGTCCCACAGCGCGCGCGGCTCCAGTTCCAGCCCGATCAGGAATAGCATCATCACCACACCAAACTCGGCAAAGTGCTGCAGGTCCTTGGTTTCAGACCCCACAAGGCCAAAGACGGGGCCGATCAGGATGCCAGCTGCCAGATAGCCCAGCACCGATCCCAATCCCAATCGCGCAGCGATGGGCACGGCGATGACGGCAGTGGCCAGATAGATCGTGGCTTGGAACAGGAAACCTTCCATCAAAAGACCTTTCAGGTGGGCAGGGGCGCATCACGCTTAAGCTGATCCATAACGATCTGGCTGTGCACGCGGGCAATCGCAGGGTGAGGCAGTAGAACCTCGTGAATAAGCCGGTTCAGGCTGGGCAGATCTTCACAATAGACCCGTAGCAGGTAATCCGCATCCCCCGTTAAGGTCCATGCGCTGACTATTTCGCGGCGTCCGGCAAGAAGGCGCGCAAAACTGGTGGAATGATCGGGGCCGTGGGTGGTCAGATGCACTTGCACAAATCCCTGAACGTTCAGGCCCAGCTTGGTCGGGTTCAGATCGGCGCGATAGCCTTCGATGTAGCCCTCTGCTTCCAGCCGCTGCCTGCGCCGTCCTGCTTGGGACGGGGAAAGGTGCAAAACCTCACTCAGCTCCTGCGCTGTCAGATGCGCGTCCTTTTGCAGAGCTTCCAACAAGCGGCTGTCGGTTTGATCCAGCATAATGCGGTGCCTTTGCGCTATTTTCACCAATATTGCGGGAAATTAAGCGGAAACGCCAGATCATTGCGGCAATGTTTCTGTCAAACAGCGGCACTTGCGTATTCTTTACGCATCTACTCTGGCCGGTCCTTTTTCTGGCCAAAATATTCCCGGAGAGTGTGAGAGGCAGAGCCTCTCGCAGATCGGCCTTGCCGATCTATTTTCGCTAAAACGTCAGCCTCTAGGGCATCTTCAGGACGACATTCCGCCCGCTTTTGGTATAGCGCAACTCGGAATTGCCGATCGCGCGGACGCGGCCGCCATCAATCCGGTCCCCGACGGTGACCTTCTTGTACCGTCCGTTGCTCAGCCGCACCAACGCGCGCCGGTTGGACGGTTTGCCGTAGACACCGATCAGGTTCACTTTGCGCAGATTAATCGCATTCTTGACCGTGGCCTGCCGCGCGACAGAGGACTTTGACGGGTTCTTCGGCGTCACGACGCGGGGCGCCACCTGTTTGGTGCTGGCAACGCGGGTTTCGGGCGCTGGCTTGGGCGCGCGCTGCGCGCGGGCAACGATCCGTTGGAAGTTGCGCGGACGGGTGTCGGGGCGTGCTGAAGACTTGGCGGCCAATCGCGTCGGGTTGTCGAACGCATTGCTTTGGGCGGGCTTGGTTTCAACCACCTCGGCGGCCTCGGCCTGTTCGGCTTTGGCGGCTTCGGCAGCCTTTTCTTCGGCAGCCTTGGCTTTCGCGGCGGCCAGTGCGGCCTCTTGCGCGGATTTGGCCCTCAGCTTGGGGCGGAACGCAGCAAGTTCTGGCCTGCTGAGCCCGCCAAGCTGGGCGCGTTCGGTCTGCTCGGCCAGATTTTTTGGCCGGAACTTGGGGCGGATGCCAGCAAGCTGTTGGCGCAGCGCATTGTCTTGCGGGGTGATCTGGGCGCGGGCCAATGTGGCGGGTGGCACAGCCTCGGGGCGGCCCAGAAACACCGTATAGCCGCCCGGGGCCAACGCGCCTGCGGCTGTTGGGACCACCAAACCGCGCGCATCCAAGGCAAACTGCGTCCCTGCGGCAGCGGGGGCGACGCGGCTTCCCAGCGGGAAGTCCGTGCCAAAGCTGGCCACAGCGGGCAGGGCGACCGCATCATTAGCAGTGCTGACAGGATCAATGCTGGTCAGGTACAGATCGTCAATGTTCACGACCCCGGCGGGCTCTGGCGGGCCGTCAGGTGCTTTGGCCCAGATGCCGGAAGTGGCATAGATTGCCTGCACCTGCTGACTGGTCAGTCCGGTGGGGGACGGTTGCACCGGATCGCGCAGAGCCTCCAGAACGGCGCTGTCTTCCTCGGTCAAACCAGTCGAAAGCGACGCGGTCACGACGGGGGCGTCGCTGGTAACTTGTGGCGCCTGCGCAGGGGCTGATGCGGTCGGGCGCGCAGCGCGGTCGCCAAACAGACGCGACAGGTTCAACCCATCGTCCATAAACACGGACGCCCAGGCCGCGACACCTGCAAGGAACACCAGCAACGCCGCCACAAGGATCAGGCCCAGGAAGCGGGGCTTGCCGCCTACATCCTTGCTGCGTGCACCAAAGACGGTCATCCGCTCGGCTTCGGTGCGCGGCGTCTGCATGGAGGGGGCCGACGTGGCGGGGATGGGTGCAGAAAGTGCGACCGCTGCTTTCTTGGTCCGGCGGCTGAGGAAGCGACCGGTTGCTGCGGCCGCGGCGGAGGCCGCGGCAATAGGCGCTGCGGCCCGCGCAGCAAAGGCAGGCTCGGCGGCGGGCGCGATGTTCGGGGCAGTTGCGGCCGCTTTATCAGCGCCAGCACCCGCAGTGTCTGCGGCAATTGCCGGATCTTTCGGCAAGTCTGGTGCGGATACCTGTGGTTCGCGCCTCACAGCGGCAGGGGCGCCGTTGCCCCTGCGGCTCGCAAAGCCGGAGGCTGCAGGCTCCGGCGCGGCAACAGGCGGCGCTTTGGACGGTGCATCAGGAGACCGCGCTGGTCCCAAAGCAGGCAAAACAGCCGCTTTTTCAACAGGTTCCGGGTCGCTCTTGGCCGCATCCGCATCCGCATTTGGAGCGTCATCGGGCGTCTCCGCATCCTGCGTGCTGGCTGCCGCGCTTTGCGCTGGCGGGTCGCTGGGGGCTTCCGATGCTGATGGGACATCGGCTGCCGCGTCCTGTTGGGCGATGGGGACAGCGGCTGTGTCTTCCTCGGATGATATGTCCTGCGCGGCTTCGGGGTCTGCCTGAGGCTCTTGTGGCGTCGCGCGGGTCTTGAAGACAGGCATAACGGGCTCAGCCGTCTCGATTGCCTCGCCTTTAGCAGGCACGCCTTCAGCAGGCGCGTCCTGCTCTGCACTGTCAGACGGTGTGGGCTCAGGCGGACTTTCGAGCGACTCCGCTGGCGTCTGCGCGGTTTCGGTTGCCTCTTCCTCAGAAGGGGCTTCCGCGTCAGGCGTGGCGTCTTCGTCTGCCGTTGCGGCTTCGGGCTTTGCAACAACTTCGGGTGTGCCGTCCGGCACGTCCACCACTGGGCCATCGTTCGAGGGGGCATCCCCAATGACCACAACCGCGATCCCGTCAGCCTCGACCTCTTCATCCGTCCCCAGTAGTGACTTGGCGGCAAGGGTCGGGCCAAAGAACGGCTCTCCCAAATATGGGGTATCATCGGGGATGGCTGCGAAACACACCGGATTGAACTGGTGTTCAGCCGCGAACCCTTCGGCCTCAATCAGGGTTTCGCGGGCGACCGCGGCGACATGGGTCTGCGCACCATCCTGAGAGATATCGAAGGCCAGATCGTCAACTGCATAGGGCGTGGCCCCGTCCAGGGCGCGCCGCGCAGCGTCCATTCGGGCGTCACGATCCTGCCCGTCTGTTTCCAGCGTCAGATACTTGATCTGCCCGCTTGGCAGCAACAACTTCGTCCGCAAACCGCTGGGATCAAGGGCAATTGCCGTGCGCCGTAGCATGGCAAGCTCACCGGCCAGATCTGGCGCGTCCAGCCCGACATCCCCCACAACACGCCAGCCACCCGCTGCGCGATGCAGAAGCCGAATGCCTTCAAACGACAGGGACAATGCAAAATTAGGCTTCATCTTGAACACTTTACCACGGGGCTGCTGTGGTTCACAACCGAACGTCCATCTACCTTAAAATAGCGCGGCACGGACCCCAAGGGAAGGGCCAAAGAGCGTTCCTCTTTCGGCGCATTCCCGCCGCACGCAGGGCTTGCGATCCGGCATGTCGCCTGCGCACACTAGAGCATATCTGGCAAAGTCTGACGGAGAAGCGTTATGAAAGTGTTTAAATGGGCCGCTTTGGTCTTGGTTGTATGGGCGCAGGCTGTGCTGGCACAGGGCCCTGAGCAGGGGATTATCGTCACAGGCGAGGGGCGTATTTCCGCGCCACCCGATATGGCCACGATCACCTTGGGGGTCACTGAAAATGCCGAAACAGCAGGCGAGGTTATGGACAAAGTGACCGCCTCGGTGGCCGCGATTTTGGCCGAGCTTGAAGCCATGGGTGTAGCACCGCAGGATCGCCAGACCTCGGGTTTCTATCTTAGTCCCGTACACAATAATCGAACGTCGTCTAGTAATGACGCACCGCGTATCACTGGCTACCGCGCAGGTAATTCCGTGACGGTGCGTGTGCGCGATCTGGATGAGCTTGGCCCCGTCATGGATGCGGTGATCAAGATAGGGGCGAACAATTTCAATGGCTTACGCTTTGGTCTTCAAGACAGCAAAGAGGCCTACGCACAGGCGCGCGTGCTCGCGGTTCAGGACGCCGCCTTGCGGGCAAACCAGCTTGCGGATGCGGCCGGTGTGACTTTGGGTGGTATCCAGCGCATCACAGAAAGCAGTCATCACGGGGCGCCGGTGATGATGGAAATGGCCCAATCCCGCAGCGCGATGAGCGATGCGATTGCCACCGGTGAAGTTGATGTCGTGGCTCAAGTGACGATGGTCTTTTCCATTGCCCCATAAGCGCGCGGGGTCTGCGCTGGCGTTGGTGAGCCTGCAGTGCTCACGTCTTTGGAACGCGCGGCAAACGGGGGGCGCAAAGGGGTAAGGTGGGCCTCTGGCCCACCCCTTGTTTGCACTGTCAGCTTGCCGCTTTGCTCAACGCCTGATCCAGATCGGCAATCAGGTCGTTGGCGTCTTCGGTACCGATAGAGATACGTACGACCGAAGGGCCAGCCCCTGCAGCTTCTTGCTGCTCGGCCGACAATTGGCGGTGCGTGGTGGAGGCCGAGTGGATGACCAGCGACCGCGCGTCGCCAAGGTTGGCCACATGGCTGAAAATCTCCAGCGCGTTGACCAATTTGACGCAGGCGTCATAGCCGCCTTTGATCGCCACCGTGAACAGACCGCCTGCACCGCG
>CALAIJ010000247.1 GCA_937923365.1 uncultured Sulfitobacter sp. | reverse complement strand
TGAACATGCAGGCCGAGGAATTATAGGCCTGACAGCACCATAAAAGCGGTTGACTTGGGGGGGCTATCGCCCGATAAGCCGCCATCCCGACAGTGCATGCTGTTTCAGGGATATTTATCAATGACGCCCCAAGGGCGCGCTGTTCGAGGTGGCGACTTCGCCAAAACACCCCACAAGGGGGACCACAGAACGCGGCAAAAGTGAAGGAAGACGCAGATGTTTGCGGTCATCAAGACTGGCGGTAAGCAATACAAGGTAGCCTCGGGCGACATGCTTCGGGTGGAACGTATTGCGGCAAGCGCCGGTGAGAAAGTTATCTTTAACGAAGTGCTGATGATTGGTGGCGACAAGCCCCAAGTCGGCGCGCCTATGGTTGCAGACGCCGGTGTCGAAGCCGAAGTCGTCGATCAGATCAAAGGCGACAAGGTCATCAACTTCGTCAAGCGCCGTCGTAAGCACTCGTCCAAGCGCACCAAGGGCCACCGTCAGAAGCTGACGCTGGTCAAGATTGGCGACATTCTGGCGACAGGCGCGGGCAAGTCCAAAGCACTGGCCGCTGTTGGTACCGGTTCTGTGTCTGCGGCCGCTGTTGCTGCGATCACCGGCAAAGCCGTCGATGACGCCGCCAAGCCTGCCAAGGCCAAGAAGGCCGCGCCAAAGAAGGCCGCCCCCGCCAAGAAGGCAGAGGCACCTGCAAAGGCCGAAAAGCCTGCAGAGGAAAAGAAAGCTGCACCCAAGAAGGCCGCGCCTAAAAAGGCCGCTTCCAAGGACGGCGACGACCTGACAGAGATCTCCGGTGTGGGTCCCGTCATCGTCAAGAAACTGCACGCAGAGGGTGTCACCACCTTCGCACAAATCGCTGCTTGGTCCGACGCGGACGTCGAAGCGATCGAAGAGAAACTGTCGTTCAAAGGTCGGGTTGGTCGCGAAGAGTGGATCAAACAGGCCAAAGAACTGGCTAAAGGCTAAGGAGAGACCAAATGGCACATAAAAAAGCAGGCGGCTCATCCCGTAACGGGCGCGACTCAGCTGGTCGTCGCCTTGGCGTCAAAAAATACGGTGGCGAGAACGTCATCCCCGGCAACATCATCGTGCGCCAGCGCGGTACCAAGTTTTGGCCCGCCGAAGGCGTGGGCATGGGCAAGGATCACACGATCTTTGCAGTGGTCGACGGCAATGTTCAGTTCCACAAAGGCCTGAAAAACCGCACGTTCATTTCTGTTCTGCCGGCGGCGAAAGCTGCAGAATAAGCCGTACCCGTAAGGTTTGAAAAATTTGAGGGATCGGCGGAAACGCCGGTCCCTTTTTCTATTTCCGCGTCCATTCACCCAGAAAGGAGAGGTCAGATGGCTGATACTGATACACGTCCCACTCTCATTGATGGGAACCTCTGCCTGCGTCGCCCCGCGAAGGCCGATGTGGATGCGCGGATTGCAGCAGGCAATCACGCAGAGATACAGCACATGTACGCTCTGCCCGCAGACACAGTGACACCCGTCACTCAGGCCCATGCGGACAGTTGGGTGTCGTTTCACATGAAGAACAGATACTCATGGTTCCTCGACATTGAAAACGTGTTGAGCGGTGTGATCTTCCTGCATAGCTACTCAAGCAGCGACAGGCGGGCCACGCTTGCCATGGGGCTGCTCAGGGCGGCGGATCTGGGGCAGGGTTATGGCACTCGCGCATTGCGGCTGTTTCTGGCCCATGCTTTTGGTGCGATGCACCTGCACCGTCTGTCGTTGCGGGTGCTGGCCTACAACGCGCGCGCCATCGCGGTCTACAAAAAGGTAGGCTTTGTTGAAGAGGGGCGCGAGCGGCAGTCTGCCTGGGTCAAAGATACTTGGCATGATGATATCATGATGGGTCTGCTTGCACCTGAATGGCGGGCGGCGCAATGACCGGCCTGTTGCCCCTGATCATCTTTGCAGCCAGCCAGATTGGCACCCCGGGGCCTGCGAACATGGCACTATTGGCCACGGGCGCGCGTTTCGGGTTTCGGCGTGCCTTGCCCTTTGTCGCGGGTGTGGCGCTTGGTAAGCAGCTGATCATCTGGCCCATCGGTTTTGGCCTGATGGAGCTGGCAGAGCGTGCGCCATGGCTGTTCACGACGCTCAAGTTTGTCTCTGCCGCTTATATCATCTGGCTGGCGTGGAAAGTCGCCAACCTGCGCCTGACACCGGGGCAGGGCGGTGCCCGTGCGCCCGGTTTTGCGGCAGGTCTGATCGTGCATCCGCTGAACCCCAAGGCATGGGCCATGATCGTGGGCAGCTTTACCGCCTTCATTGCCCCAGAAACGCCAGCTTTTGCGGCTACTGCAACAGTTGCGGCGGTTCTGCTGGGCTGCCAGATCATTTTGCATCCCATCTGGACACTTGCAGGTGATCGGATTGCCAAAACCGTAGCAGGAACCGCTGCGGAACCCTATCTCATGTGGACATTGGCCGCGCTCACGGTGGCCTCTGTGCTCTTTGTTCTGTTCTCGGGAGGAGTTTGACCGATGCAAATGGAAACGATCGTGAACCAGCGCACAATTGAAACTGCGCGATTTGACCTGCGTCCTTTGCGCCGCTCTGATCTGGGTCTGATCGAGATGTATGCCAGCGACCCGCGTGTGGCAAAAAACACCTCGACGATTCCCCATCCGCTGCCCCCCGGCGTGATTGAGGCCTTTATCCAGCGCGCCATGGGCGATGCGCGGACCGAAGATGTCTGGGTCATGGATGCCTCCAAATCAGGCGGGGCCGAAGTGGCAGGCGTGATCTCCCTCACCCACCTGTGCCGCAACCAGTCCGAAGTGGGTTTCTGGGTGGCACCTGCCTTCTGGAATACCCATCTGGCTTCCGAGGCGGTGACTGCGCTTGTGGCGGCCAACCCGCTGGACAACGCGGATATGTTCGCAACCGTCTTTCAGGACAACCCTGCGTCCGCTCGCGTCTTGACCAATGCTGGCTTTGTCTATCTTGGTGACGCGGAAACCTATTGTCTGGCACGCGACGGGGCGGTACCCACGTGGACCTACAGTTGCAAGCTGGCAGCCCAAAAGGGGTGATCCGATGAAGTTCCTCGACCTGTGCAAAGTTTACATCCGCTCCGGCGCAGGTGGTGGTGGCTGTGTGTCGTTCCGCCGCGAGAAATACATTGAATACGGTGGCCCTGACGGCGGCGACGGCGGCAAGGGCGGCACGGTCTGGGCGGAAGCTGTGGACGGGCTGAATACGCTCATTGATTTTCGCTATCAGCAGCACTTCTTCGCCAAGAACGGCCAACCGGGCATGGGCAAGCAGCGCACCGGCAAGGATGGCGACGACATCGTGCTGCGGGTGCCTGTAGGAACCGAAATTCTGGACGAGGATCAGGAAACGGTCATCACCGACCTCACCGAGGTAGGCCAGCGCGTGCAACTGGCGCGGGGTGGCAATGGCGGCTTTGGCAACCTGCACTTCAAGTCGTCGACCAATCAGGCGCCACGCCGCTCCAACCCCGGTCAGGACGGGGTGGAGCGGACGCTGTGGCTGCGGCTCAAGCTGATTGCGGACGTGGGCCTGCTGGGCCTGCCCAACGCGGGCAAATCCACCTTTCTGGCGGCCACGTCCAATGCACGGCCCAAGATTGCGGACTATCCGTTCACCACATTGCATCCCAATCTGGGCGTCGTGGGCGTGGACAACACCGAATTTGTGGTGGCAGATATCCCCGGCCTGATTGAGGGCGCCTCCGAGGGCCGCGGTCTTGGCGATCTGTTCCTTGGCCACGTGGAGCGGTGTGCCGTGTTGCTGCACCTTGTCGATGGCACCTCTGAAACGGTGGCCGAAGACTATCAGACAATCATCACCGAGATCGAGGCATATGGCGAACAACTGGGCGACAAACCCCGCGTGACGGTGCTCAATAAAGTTGACGCACTGGATGAAGAAGAGCGAGCAAGCGCCTTGAAAGAATTGAAAAAAGCCAGTGGTGGAGAGGTGATGGTCATGTCAGGTGTGGCCCGGACCGGCACCACTGAAGTTCTGCGCGCATTGCGCGCCCAGATTGATGATGACCGCCTGCGCAAACGCCCTGTCGAGGAAACAGAAGCATGGCGTCCTTAAGTACAGCAAAACGTATCGTTGTCAAAATCGGGTCCGCCTTACTGGTGGACCGTATCGACGGCACGCTGCGAGGGGACTGGTTGCTTGGGCTTGCACAGGACGTGGCATGGCTCAAAGGGCAGGGGATTGACGTGGTCCTTGTGTCTTCCGGCTCCATTGCTTTGGGGCGGGGCGTGTTGGGCCTGCCCGGCACAGCACTGGCGCTGGAGCAATCACAAGCCGCCGCCGCGGTGGGTCAAATCCGTCTGGCCCGCGCCTACGAAGAGGTTTTGGCCCCGCACGGGATCACAACCGCGCAAGTGCTTGTCACGCTTGAAGATTCTGCCGACCGTAAGCGCTATCTCAACAGCCGCGCCACGCTGGAGCAACTGCTGAGCCTTGGCGCCGTGCCCATTGTCAACGAAAACGACACGGTGGCGACAGATGAAATCCGCTTTGGCGACAATGACCGCCTTGCCGCGCAGATCGCGGTGACAGTGGGGGCGGACCATCTGGTGCTTTTGTCCGATGTAGACGGGTTCTATTCGGCCAACCCCGGTGATGATCCTGATGCCGCGCGGTTTGAGGTCATTGATGCCATCACACCGGAAATCGAAGCAATGGCGGGTGATGCAGGGTCAGGTCTGTCCAAAGGCGGTATGAAAACCAAGCTTATGGCCGCAAAAACTGCGACCTCTGCGGGATGCCGGATGGCCATTACCGAAGGGTCGGTGCTGCGCCCGCTGCATGCCTTGGAAAACGGGGCCAATGCCACATGGTTTACAGCCCAAAGTGACCCCCAAGCCGCACGCAAACGCTGGATTGCGGCGATCAAACCCCGCGGCAGTGTAACCTTGGATGCAGGCGCTGTCGCAGCCCTGAAGCGCGGTAAATCACTGCTACCAGCGGGCATCAGCGCAGTTTCGGGGCCCTTCGGTCGCGGCGACAGCATCGCTTTGCTGGACGCGGAGGGGCACACCATCGGCTACGGCCTGACGCGCTATGCCTCGGACGAGGCAGCACAGATCAAAGGTCACAAATCCGCTGAAATTGAACATCTGCTAGGCTATCCGGGCCGTGCAGCTTTGATCCACCGCGACGATATGGCACTCTGACGTCCAAATGGCCCAATAAGCCCTGCCGGAGGCAAGAACACTCTTTGGCGCAGGACAAGCAACAGGTACGAACGCAATGAAAGACCACGACAGCATTCCCGATCTTATGGCCGATATTGGTGCACGCGCCACAGCGGCGGCGGCCACGCTGGCCACAGCCACAGCCGAGCGCAAGCACGCAGCCCTCATCAGCGCGGCAGAGAACGTCTGGAAGCGCCGCGAAGACATCATCGCGGCCAACGCCCGCGATCTTGAGTATGGCCGTGACAAGGGGCTGACAGACGCGATGATGGACCGCCTGATGCTGGACGAAGCGCGCATTCAGGGCATGGTCGACGGTCTGCGCAGCGTGGCTGAACAACCCGATCCCGTGGGGGAAGTGCTGGCAGAGTGGGACCAGCCCTCGGGCCTGCATATCCGCCGTGTCCGCACGCCGCTGGGTGTGATCGGTGTGATCTACGAATCTCGCCCCAATGTGACGGCGGATGCGGGGGCGCTTTGCCTCAAGGCGGGCAATGCGGTGATCCTGCGCGGCGGTTCGGAAAGTTATCACAGTGCAAGTGCGATCCACGCGTGCCTGCAACAAGGCCTGCGCGACGCCGGGCTGCCAGCGGACGCCGTGCAACTGGTCCCCACCCGCGACCGCGCCGCTGTGAGCGAGATGCTGACAATGACCGACCATATCGATGTGATTGTCCCACGCGGTGGCAAGGGGTTAGTGGGCCTTGTGCAGCGCGAGGCCCGCGTGCCTGTTTTTGCCCATCTGGAAGGCATCGTGCACATCTACATCGACAAGGACGCGGACCTTGAAAAGACGCTGAACGTAGTGCTGAACGCCAAGACGCGGCGCACAGGCATTTGTGGCGCGGCGGAATGCCTGCTGATCCACCGTGATGTCTCTGACACGCTGGGCCGCACAGTTCTACAGTCTTTGTTGGATGCAGGCGTCGAAGTGCGCGCCGAAGCGCCGCTGAACGCGCTGCAAGGCACCACAGACGCCACAGCAGAGGACCGAGGCCGCGAGTATCTGGATATGATCATCGCCGCGCGCGAAGTGGACAGTCTGGAGGAGGCCATCGCACATATCCGCACCTATGGATCCAACCACACCGACTGCATCATGACCGAGAACGCGGCGGCGGCAACGGCCTTT
This sequence comes from uncultured Sulfitobacter sp., assembly GCA_937923365.1. Lineage (GTDB taxonomy): Bacteria > Pseudomonadota > Alphaproteobacteria > Rhodobacterales > Rhodobacteraceae > Sulfitobacter. Next base: position 4,001 of record CALAIJ010000247.1, on the reverse strand, counting down.
ATGAACCAGCTTGATAGCGCAATCGTCATGCACAACGCCTCCACCCAGTTTGCAGATGGCGGAGAGTTCGGCATGGGTGCAGAGATCGGCATCGCCACAGGCAAAATGCATGCGAGGGGGCCGGTAGGGGCTGCTCAGTTGACCAGCTTCAAATATCTGGTCACGGGCGACGGCACAGTCAGAAGCTGATATCGACCGTGGTTTCCTGCGCATGGCTGATGACCTGACGGCCATCATCGGCTGCGATCATCGGTAGCAGGGCAAACTGGACCTGTGAGGGCTGCAACTGCGGGGTGCCGCCTGCCTGGGCCAGAACCGCCCAAAGCTGTGCATCGACGTTCAGTTTGTCTGCCTCTCCGCGCAAGAGCCATCTGCCATCGGTCTCTGTGACGATGACCTGACCGCCATAGGGCATCGCCGTCTCAAGGCACAAAAGCCCCAGGAAAGACAAGCGCACCGCGGAGCGCGGCTGCGGATCGGGGGACTGCCAGAGGATTTCCAGACGGCTATCACGGTAGAGATCGCGCAGGATCGACGCGATTTCAGGCTGGCCTACCATTTGGTCGCCCGCCGCCCCAAAGGCGATACGGAAAAAACGGATGCGGGCACTGGCATTGCCGACACTTTGGCCAATCAGGTCCATTTCCGGCCCCTCGGCTGCATCGGACATCTGCAACAGCTCCAGGCCATTGTTGATCGCCCCGATGGGGGATATCAAATCGTGACAGATGCGGCTGCCAATCAATGTGGCCAGTTCAGCGCTAATCGCGGGCATAAGCGATGCCACCCTTCAAAGGACAAGCCATGGAAGACCTGAACGCCATATTGACGCCTGGCATGCTGGTAAAGCACCCGGACCGTCCCGACTGGGGTGTCGGGCAAGTGCAAAGCAACATTGGCGGTAAGCTGACCGTCAATTTTCGAGACGAAGGCAAAATTGTCATAGACAGCTTTCGGGTGGGGCTAATTCCTATTTTTGATAATAACACGGGTCGGTAAGTCAAGCAAAAAGGGAAATGATCCCCTGTCATGCAACCTGAAGGCATTACCGGTTTGAACGGTTTTCGCCCAAGGATTGCGCAGATGTTCGCGATTGCCTAAACCGCCGACAACAGCACTTTCGGAAACCCAGACACAATGGCTCAGGACCTTTCGACCCAATTCCGCGTCCGGTTGGCGCAGACCGCCGAGGACTTGGCCGCTGCCCAGCGGCTTCGCTATGATGTGTTCGTCGCAGAGCTTGGCGGCGGCGGGGCGTTGGTGGACCATGATCTGCGGCTGGAGAAAGATCGCTTTGATCCGTTCTATGACCATCTGTTGCTGGAAGACGGTGAAACAGGTGCTGTGGTCGGCGTCTACCGTTTGATGCGGGCAGAGCAGGCGGCTGCCGCAGGGGGGTTCTATTCAGCAGGGGAGTATGACCTGAGCGTGCTGGAGAATTCCGGTCGTCGGCTGCTTGAGCTAGGGCGCTCCTGCCTGCATCCGGCGTACCGTGGCGGTGTGGCGATGCATCACCTTTGGGCGGGTCTGGCGGAGTATGTGGCGCGCCACAAGATCGAAGTGCTCTTTGGGGTGGCAAGCTTCCACGGGACGGACACGGCGGCCTTGGCACAGCCTTTGTCCTTATTGCACCATCGCCATCTGGCCCCTTCGGACCTGCGGGTGCGCGCCCTTTCAAAATCCTTTAAAAGCATGGACTTGATCGACAAAGCTCATCTGGATCGCAAAGCGGCGACCATGCAGATGCCCAGCCTGATCAAAGCCTATTTGCGCTTGGGCGGGTTTATCGGCGAAGGGGCCTTTGTGGACCATACGTTCAATACCGTTGACGTCTGCCTGACCTTGGACACTGCGCGCCTAAGCAGCAGGCATGCGCGGATCTACGGCGGAGCGACAGCATGAGCGCACGTTGGGACAGTGATGATCCTGATCCGCAGGTGGGCCCGATCACGGCACTGGGCTGGCTGCGGGTTGTGTTGCGGGGCGTGGCCTTGGCCGTGGTTGTGTTTGGCGGGCTCGCGCTTTTGCTGATCCTGCGCCTGATCGAGCGGCCGATTTATGGGCTGCACCGCCCTGTCACGCCGCACATCACGCAATTTGTCTGCCGCAGCGCGTTCCGCATTCTGGGCATGCGGCACCTTGTCGAAGGGACGCCGATGCAGGCCCGTGGCGCGGTGGTGGCCAATCACACCTCGTGGCTGGATATTTTCAGTCTGAATGCAGCGAAACGCATTTACTTCGTTTCCAAGTCCGAAGTGGCGGGCTGGCCGGGGATCGGCTGGCTGGCGCGGGCGACGGGCACTGTGTTCATCGAGCGCAATCGCGCACGGGCCAAAGAACAGACCAAAGTGTTCGAAGACCGGCTTTTGGCGGGGCACAAGCTGTTGTTCTTCCCTGAAGGTACCAGCACGGACGGGTTGCAGGTTCTTCCTTTTAAAACAACGCTCTTTCAGGCGTTCTTTGCCGAAAACCTGAAGGACGAGATCGCCGTGCAACCTGTAACGCTGGTCTATCAGGCCCCCGTAGGCATGGATCCGCGGTTCTACGGGTGGTGGGGCGATATGTCCTTTGGTGCCCATCTGCTGACCACCTTGGCACCTGCGCGACAAGGCGCTGTCATCGTGACCTATCATGCACCGTTGCAGGTGGCTGATTTCGCGGACCGCAAAGCACTGGCACTGGCGTGCGAGCGAGCGGTGCGGGCAGGGCATAAGGCGCTGCCCGCAGATTGATTATTCCTTGGTAAAGGCAAACGCCGCATCGGGCACGGGTTCCATCTCGCCGCTGACGGACCAGTCCATCAGCAAACAGGCCCCGCCTTTGCGTTGGAAGTACGTGGCTTCCAGCGCGTACCAGCCCGCTTGCGGCACCTCGACCTCGACAGCGCCGGCAGGTTCGCAACTGTGCACACCATCAAACAGCGCGACCTGCTGCCCGCCGATGCTGGCGGCAAGCCCGTCATTGCTGAGAAAATCCACTTCGAAAGTGCCGGCTGCGTCGAACTTGATGAAGCCCGATATCGCAGCCGCAATCTTGTGCGCTTTGCCGGAGGTGAGCGTATCTTCGCCATCGCTGCCTTCCAGATAGGACAGACCAACCAGCGGCGTGCCGGGCTTGGCGCGGGCGAGTTTTGCCTCCGCCTCCGCCAAGGTCCGACCCCCTGCGCCAAAGGCGTAGGATACGGCCAGACCGGGGGACAAATCTGCCTCGGTCGGTTGCGGGTCTGCAGGTGTCAGTTTCAGCGGCGCGCCAAAGGCAGTTCCCGCCACCAGAGCCAGCCCAAGGGTCAGCGTTGTCGTGATTTTCATGGTGTTCTCCCAAACGTGTTTTGCAGCAGTCTGCGCGGTCAAAGCGCCCTTGTCCAACGCTTTGCTGTGGTGGCGTGTTTCTTGCTTGCACTGTGGGCGGACCCGTCCTATACGCAGCCCACTTAAACCCGCAGTCGGGGTTGGGCCTGTCGGGGAGAAATCCCGATACGTCCGCCGGTTGGCAGGAACCCCTGTCATACCCCCGATGAGGCTAAACCGGAAAGGTAATAAAGACATGGCTCTTCCTGAGTTCTCCATGCGCCAACTGCTTGAAGCAGGCGTACACTTCGGCCACCAGACGCAGCGTTGGAACCCCCGTATGGGTCCGTTCATCTACGGCGCGCGCAACGGCATTCACATAATGGACCTGACACAGACTGTTCCGATGCTGGATCAGGCCCTGCAGGTTATCCGTGATACGGTTGCCAAAGGTGGCTCCATCCTCTTCGTCGGTACCAAGCGTCAGGCGGCACAGCCCGTCGCAGATGCAGCCGAGAAATGCGCACAGTACTACATGAACCACCGTTGGCTGGGCGGCACGCTGACCAACTGGCAGACCGTGTCCAAGTCCATTCAGCGCCTGAAGGCCATCGACGAGCAGGCCGAGATCGGCTTTGAAGGTCTGACCAAGAAAGAGCGTCTGGGCATGGAGCGTGACCAGGGCAAGCTGCAAGCCTCCCTTGGCGGTATCCG
>CALAIJ010000246.1 GCA_937923365.1 uncultured Sulfitobacter sp. | reverse complement strand
GTTTCATTGACCCAATAGGCTTCGCGCCGCACCTTGTCTGCAAAGCCGAACGCCTCGAACATCTCCATGGAGCGGCAGGCGATCCCGTCCGCCTGCCCCACCGTAAGAGGCCCCGCCTTTTGCTCGACGATCGTCGTATTGATATCTGGAAATGCCGCCAGTTGCGCAGCAAGCGTCAAGCCCGCAGGCCCACAGCCGACAATCAACACGTCCACCTGCGCAGGGTCGAATGCAGGACGATCGGATGGCGCTGCGATGTCCGGTGATCCGCTCTTATAGCCATTCAAATGGTACTGCATCCGCGCAAACTCCTCTTGCGGCGAATTATCGGCTGGAACGTACAAATCATTCAATAGCGGATCGCCGCGCTTGCACTTAAGCGGCGCGTTCATCAGCGTGCAAGTCAATGGCCCACAGAGTAGCAACCAGGTCACGCCAGCTATCTGAAAAGCATCGTTCGAACTGTCCATCGCTCACTTGGCTTTCGCGCTGGCCCCGCGCATCATTCACGGCCCACTCATTGATCGCTGCAGTCCAGTCCCTGACCTGCCCTTCGGCGACCAAGGTTGCGCCGTGAAAAAGGTGGTCTCGCAGGCCGTCAATATCGCAGACGAGCAGGTCACGACCGGCGGACAAGGTTTCAATCGCGACCAAACCATAGGCCTCCCATCTTGAGGGCATGGCCACGACGTCCACCGCCCGCATCGCATTAACTGGATTTTCAACGAAACCATAAAAATGTATGCGTGGATCCCCTGCCGCGAGGTCTCGCAAATGGGATTCTTCATCGCCTTCGCCATAAATATGAAGCGCGATATCTGGCGCTTCGGCCTTACGAAACGCTTGGATCAGCACATCAAAGCCCTTTTGGCGATCCAGTCGACCAATGGCTCCAAACACTGTGGTAGAGCTGTCCGTAGGGGCAAGAGCCCGAAATGCAGATAAATCAACGCAAGATTTGATGACCGAAAGGCATTTCTTGCGCACCACTCCGCTTTCACGCAACCACTGGGCTTGCGCATCACTGACGGCGACGATCCGATCAAACAGGCGGTAAGCAAGGCGCAACAAGGTGGAGAACCTACGTTTGTGCGCGACGTTCTCGTCCACGAAACCCTTGGTATAGCTGTGCTCAACATGAACCAATGCTGCCCGGGGATGGCGCAGACGGAGAGCCATGAGCATAGGCAGCGCGCGCCAGCTGATGGCAAGATGTGAAACAATGATGTCAGCGTCAAAACTGCCGATTGCATACCTATTTCGATCAACTTGCTGGACGCTGTGCCGGGCGAAATCAGACATTGTGGGTGCTGTCATGATGTGATCGATGACCCGCATCACGCCACCGGCTGTCGTGTCATCAATCAGGTGGACGACGGTTGGGCGGTTCATTGGCAGATCCGCCCAGTGCGAAGGCGTTGGGCAAAGCCCATAGTGCGTTTCAGCGTTGCAGCACCGAAGATAGACAGGGCCAAAGTGGCACAAAGTGTCACAATCGATTTGGCAGGCTCTTCGATCAGCGGCAGTTTGGATTCTGCCAACCACTTCCGGCTCAATTCAGCGGCGCGGGGACCATCAAGGTCGCTGATCGCGCGACGGCTTAGATACCGCAACTGATAAGCGCGCGCGGCAGGCGTGTTCACGGCAAAGAACGCCGGGTTCAAGGGGGTCAGCTTTGTCACCATGCGTTCCCAGTTGGCCAGCTGACGCTCTGTCGCTGCGGATAGCCCGCCGACATTGATCCGGTAATGTGTTAGGAGACCCGGGATGCCTTCAAACGCCCAATCGGTGCTGAGCGCAATGCGCATCCAGCATTCGATGTCCTCTGACTGTCGGAAGGTTTCATCAAAATACCACTTACGTGAAGGTTCATGGGGTGGATTATAGGCAATTGAGTCCAGGACAACCCGACGGATCACCACCGCAGAACCATTGCCGATAGGATTGCGCTTGAAAATGTTGGAAGCCGCGATTTCGTTGAGTTTTGGGCGTTGAGATTGTCCTGTCAATTGTCCATCATCATCCATCAATGCAGAACCAGAATAGCTGATCCCCACATGCGGGCTGGTTTCCAGATGTGCCACATGTCGGGCCAACTTTTCAGGCATCCAAAGGTCATCCGCATCACAAAACCCAATGACGTCACCTGCGGCGGCGGCAATGCCGCTGTTACGGGCCCCTGCCAGTCCGCGGTTAACCTGCCGGATCACCCGCACGCGCGCGTCTTTGGTAAATTCACCTGCAATTCTTGCCGTATCGTCGCTGGAGCCATCATCGACGATGATGATCTCAAAGAAACGATAGGTTTGCGCCAACAGTGCATTGAGGGTGTCCGTCATAGTGGACTGAACGTTGAAGGCAGGAACGATGATAGATGCAAAGGTCATGGGATTTCTTTCGTGCGAGGCTTAAGAGAACAGGTTGCGGGTGAGGCCAGGAGGTAAGATCAGCGCACTAACGGCGCCGGCGACGGTCAAGGCACCGCGGCGAAAGGGTGTCAGGAAACCAACAGGGCTATAGGCGATGCCCATGAGCGCATGGCTGATCGCCTTAGTACGCCCTGAGCCAAGGCGCAGGGCGCGGCGTGCCAGATAACGGTGATGAATAGCATTGCTCTTCTTGCTTGGCTTGACGCCAAAGCCAGCGGCGGTTTGCAAGGCCCGAGACCGCCCGGCCAGCATCGCATCCAGATCGGTGGAAAGACCACCGATGCTGGTGCGATACCAAGTCTGGAGGGACGGCAAACCGATGACATGAGCACCCATGCCAACAAGTCGGATGAGCCACTCAAGATCTTCGTTGTGTACCATGTGCTCATCAAACCCCTTGGTCCGGGAAAAGGCAGAGGCGCGTAGTGTAAGGTTGGACATTGTGCAGACCGGGTTTTCGCCAAGCAACATGTCGATAGAAAGCGCTTCAGATGGCACAGAGGAGTAGACGTGGGCATCATCAGGGCAGTCCTGGAAAAAGCCGATTTGTCCAAAGGCCCCATCAACAGTCGGGTCCGTGAAGGTCGTGCCTAGTTCTTCAAGCTTCGTTGGAAGCCACATGTCATCCGCGTCACAAAAGGCGATCAGATCGCCTTTCGCTTCGTGCAGTGCGCCCAGATTGCGCGCTGCACTGGGCCCCTTGCCGAGGTTCGAAACGAGACGAATCCGAGGATCATGTCGCGCTTCGAGCTTGATCATCGCGCATGTCTCGTCTTTTGAGCCGTCGTCCACGCAGATCGCTTCCCAGTCTTTATGCGTCTGGGCCCGCAAGCTGGCGATGGTCTGGGAAATGGTTTCCTGCGCGTTGAAACAGGGGATGATGATGGAGAATTTGGGCATCTGTCAGGCCTTTGCGAGAGTCTGGCCAAAGGCCATTGAAAGTGTAGGGAGGGACGCGCCTAGCATGACCACAGTGGCCACAATCGCGTATCCGATTGCGATCGCCTGCAGGCCCATAGGTGCAAGGAAGGCAGTGTTGAGCATGAGCGCCAGGGTGATGACAACGGTCACCCAGAATTCGTTCTGAGCCCGGTCCGTCGCACGCAGCCATCCCGCTGTGGCCGACCACAAGGTCGTCGGAATGGCAACAAGGCAGAGGATGGAGACGATTTGATCAATGCCGTCCCAACCATCCCCAAACAGAACGGGTACATAGTAAGGCGCAAGCAGCGCTTGAAGGACAACAACCGGGCTGATCAACCCCATGCCCAGCAAGATGCTTTGGCGGAGCGCCAGAGCTTTGTCATTGCTGGAACACAGGTGCGGGAACAAGACTGTTGAAAAAGCTGTCGAGAAAGAGTTTGCCAAACCCAGTCCTGCGTTAAAGGCCATGAAGTAGAGTCCAAGTGCTTCGGCACCTAGCAGCGCACCAAGAATGAGTTTGTCTGCTTGCAGACGCAGGGCTTTAACCAGTTCGACCCCCAGAACGGCCCAACCAAAGCTGATGAAAGGGCGCAAAGGTGCACGACCATTGCTCAAATCCAACGTCCAAGGGTGCAGGCGGCGCATGGCGATCAGCCAAAACGGGGCGGTTAACAGACGGGGAAGGATCAAGGCCAACGCCGAAGGCCACACAAGCGCAAGTGCCGCCGACATAAGGTTTGCTCCGACGATCTGCCCGCCTGAAATGGCCGCTGTCTGGCGCATTTTCCCCGCGCGCATAGCCAATGCCGTTTGCACCAGGCCAGCGGGCATAAACAGGTATTCCCCGGCAAGGATCAGGATCAGCAAGAGCAATTCAAAGCTGGCACCCGAAGCATACAGCGCAAGGCCAATGGCAGATTGTGCAACAAACAGGCCGAGGCACCAGATCCAGAAGATGCGGTGGGCGGTGGCGCAAGTTTCAGGCAGTGCGGTCTCGGTGGCTGCGATGATTTTCTGATTTACGCCATTTTCGGTCAAGGACTTCAGAATGTCAGCGGCGGCCAATGCGGCGGCGGCGACCCCGATCTGGGACAGCTCAAGGGACCGTGCCACCGCAATCACCACCAACAGACGCGATGCTTTCGCTGCAACTTCGGAGGCACCGTAAGCAAAGAGGTTCTTTGCGATCTGAGGTGTTTTGAACTTGAGGTGCATGGTTTTTGGTCCTGGTGTTGATTGAACCAAGGTCTACACGACCCAATTTTCTGCGTCCCAGACGCGACAGAACAGGGCAAAAGGGCAACCGAACTGCACCATATCCGAAAGGATAGGTACATCGATACGAACATCCCCTCGACCCAATGGATTCGAGCGAATATCAAGGCTACAACCTCTGATATGTGAGTGAGAGCCGTTATGCTAAAGTCTACAAGACATGTTTCTGCCGCCCTTGCCGTACTGGCGCTCAGCAATTGCGCGACCTTTGACACGCCGGACAACCTTGAACCTATTGCCGTGGGTGACGGATATCAGGCGCAGTACCGCACACCTGATGTCACCCGCAAAGAAGCCAGTTTCCTGAAGTCCGCACAGATAAATGCCAAACAGTGTCGGCCGCTGGGTGGTGGGGCTACAGGAAAAGGGAGTGGAATCGCAGCAACCAGCCTGCGCGGCGAACGCCTTTCACGCAACGATTTGGTCAACATTCGTATCAGTGACGATGAGACTTTCAACGGTGACTATGTTGTCTCACGTGATGGGACAATCAAACTGCCTTTCCTGTCGCCCATTCGCGCGCAGGGCAATCGCACCGATCAGATTGAGGACGCAATTTCGGCGCAACTGATCGCCAAGGACTTCTTTACTGAACGTCCCCGAATTTCCGTACGGGTCGCAGATTTTGCCTCCGTCACAGTGGGTGTAGCCGGCGCGGTTTTTGAACCCCATTCCGTAGAGATCGGCGGCGTTCAGGGGGACCGCATTGACAGCCGTCGTCAAGGCGCGCTGGGGGCTTCAACAGAAGGCAGAAATCTTTCTGTAGCATTGCGCGCTGCTGGTGGCGTACGTCCTGACGCGGATATTTCCGCAGTTGAGGTTCGGCGCAATGGAGCGCGCTATGTTCTTGATATGCGCGGCGTGTTTGAAGGCAAAAATGCCGTGGATATTATGCTGCTGACAGGTGATGAAATCAACGTTCCCAGCCGGGGCTGCTTTCAGGATGACCTCATGCGCCCAAGTCCGATTAGCCCACCGGGCGTCCGGTTGTTTCTGTCAAACCTGACGCAACCGGCCGCAGGCAATGCGGTATCTGCAATTGGCAGGGACGTGCGTGAAGTCCCTTATGGGACAAGGTACATGCAGGCCGTGGTGGATACCAACTGTGTAGGCGGTGCAAGGGCGACTAGCGCCAATCGCTCGGCGGTCTTGTTTTCGCGCAACCCTGTCACGGATGTGTCGGTTGTGATTGAACGAGACATCGAAGATCTGCTGCGCCGCGCCGATCGCGACGATTATGATCCCTACCTTCTGCCCGGGGACTCCATTGCCTGTTACGACAGCACCATCACGAACATCGGAGAGGTTGGACGGGTGCTGGGTGTACTGGCGCTCTAACCGCGCAATTTCTTAGGGCAAGACTTTCAACGTCGGCTTTGTGGCCTGCCATATCTGCGGCAACTTGCTTGCAGCGTGGGCGACAGCGGTGCTGTCCTCTGTCTTGGCAGCCTGTTCCACATCCAACAGAGCCTGACGCAATTCTTTCGCACCCAGATAAGCAGCACTTCCGGCAGCTTTGTGCGCGTTATGTACGATTTCCGCGTGAGGATGACGCGCGGTGTCGGAAAGGTAAGTCAATGTGGATTCCATCTGCGAGATGAAATCAGCCAAGAGTGGTTTCAATGTTTCAGCCCCTAGGACTTCTTGCAGCTCAAGAAGATGCTGGTTTTCTGAAGCAGTAGCAGGGCGTTGCGGGCTATGGCCGCCATAGCGCGACAAAATATCCAGCAAACCGTCACGGGACAGCGGTTTGATCAAAATATCGTTCATTCCGTCTTCCAGAAATGCGTCCTGCTCCTCAGCCATCGCATTCGCGGTCAGCGCGATGATGGGCGCGTTCTGGCAAGGGCCTTCCATTTCGCGAATGGACCGAGTGGCCGCCCGCCCGTCCATTACCGGCATGCTGATGTCCATCAAGATCAGATCAAAGCTCTCCTTTTGTGTCAGCTCGACTGCAATCTTACCGTTGTGGGCTTCGGTCACTGTATGCCCCGCCGCGCGTAGCATTTCGCGCGCCACGGTGCGGTTGATTTCATTGTCTTCAACAAGCAGCACGTGAGAGGGGCGCGGCACATCTCCCACATTGGTGCTTTCCTCTGTTGTTGTTGGGGCATCTGTCGGCTGGACCGGGAAGCGGACTGTGAAAGTGCT
>CALAIJ010000245.1 GCA_937923365.1 uncultured Sulfitobacter sp. | reverse complement strand
GGGGTTGCAGATACGCCAGCCGAAAGTGTCCCGCTCCGGCTTTTTCATTGATAGCAAAGGCGCTGTTCTGACCACGTCAGAGGCGGTTCAGTCCTGCGGGCGTCTGACCATTGATGGTGATACGGACGCATCGGTTGTGGTTAATGACGCAGGCACCGGCATTGCTGTGATCCAGCCGCAGACCGCTCTCGCACCACAGGCTGTTGCCCGGTTCAGTGTTGGCCCGCCCCGCCTGCAGTCAGAGGTTGCCGTCGCAGGCTTCCCTTACGAGGGCGTGCTAAGCGCTGCTACGCTGACTTTCGGCAAGATGGCGGACGTCAAAGGCCTGCGCGGTGAGCCAGAGATCAACCGCCTCGCACTTGGTGCGCAGCCCGGTGATGCGGGAGGGCCCGTTTTTGACGCCAGCGGCAACGTCATGGGCATGATGATGCCTGCCCCCACAGGCGGACAGAAACTGCCGGATGACGTCAGCTTTGCACTGGAATCCGCCGCGATTGCAGAGGCGATCAAAGGCGCAGGTCTCAGCCTCACAGCAGCAGAGACCACGGGCAACATCACGCCGCGTGATCTGACACTGGCCGCTCAAGGCATGACCGTCTTGGTCAGCTGCTGGGAATAAGAATCGCGGTGGGCAAGACGCCCACTCTCTAGGTGCTGTGTAAGGTGGGCATCTTGCCCACCACCCCGCCGGAATTTTCAAGAAATTCCGGCGTATATCCTGTGACCGATAGGGGTCAGCCCACAATCGCGGGCGTCACATAGATCAGCGTCGGGCCATCTGCTGCAAAGGCCGCTTTGACGGCATCCTGCATATCCTCCAGCGATGCAGGTGTCACAGCCCTTGCCCCAAAGGCCTGCGCTAGTTTCACAAAATCAGGGTTGCGCGCGACCACGGCGTTGGGGGCAATCTGCGCGCTGATCATGCTGGCTTCGATCGCGCCAAGCTTGGCGTTGTCCCACAGAATGATGGGCAGGGGCAGGCCCAGCTCCACCGCAACGCCGAGTTCCTGCATTGTGTAGTGAAATCCGTAGTCTCCCGCGATGGCCAGCGTTGGCGCCCCTGCCCGTGCAATGGCCCCACCGATGGCGGCAGGCACCGCGTAGCCCAGCGTGCCAAAGCCGTTGGGGTGGTGCCAGTGGCCGGGTTTGTCCATGTCCCAAACCTCTTTAGAGGCATAGGCAAACTGGGTCATGTCCGAATAGATCATCGTATCCTCGGGCAGACAGGCGCGCAGGGCATCGGCGATCTGCGGGATGGGGGCGTATTCAGCCTCAACCTCTGCGCGCCATTTACTGCGAACCTCCGCGACCTCGGCGGCGGCCCAATCGGTTTGCGGCCTGTGCCCGTCTAGCTTGCTGCAAAGCGCGGCCACAAAGGCGGAAGCATCCGCATGGATGCGGTCGTCCTGTGCGCCCCCCCGCGCCAGCACTTCCGCGTCAAGGTTCACATACACTGTGTCGCAGGTGGCCCCGCTGTCGGCGCGCCAAAGGTCCACCTCTGCCATATCGGTGCCCAAAAGGATCAACAGGTCGGCCTGCGCGAACACAGACTTGGACGAGCCGCGCGCCATATAGCTGCCAAAATAGAGCGGATCATCCGGCGCAACGATACCGCGCCCTGCGTAGCTGCAAAACGATGCCGCCTGCGTCAGCGCCAGCACGGTGCGCACCTCTGCCGCCGCCGCGATAGCCCCCCCGCCAAAGACAAAGAGCGGACGGCGGGCCGCGCGCAGTTTATCGGCAACCACAGCCATATGCGCCTTCAGCGGCGCGGGGCGTGCGACGGCAGGCGCATAATCCGCCGCCCAGCCCTGCGGAGCCTCGCCTTCAAGCTGATGTATAGGCACCTGTATGTGCTTGGGGCGTGCCCGCGCCGTCTGATACTCGGAAAATGCGCGATCAATCAGCGCGTAGGCCGCCTGAGGCGTGCGGGCCTCTTCCGACCAATCACACACGCATGCCGCTGCCGCGCGCTGGTCCAGCATCTGGTGCAATTGCCCGCGTGTTGCAGAGGTCTCGTCCAGGCACGACGACAGCACCAGCATCGGCACGCTGTCTGAATAGGCCTGCCCCATGGGCGTCATGATGTTGCACAGACCCGGCCCTGTGATGACGTACGCCACCCCCGGACGGCCTGTCGCGCGGGCATAGCCGTCGGCCATAAAGCCCGCCCCCTGCTCGTGACGGGCAAGGACATGGGTGATGCCCGCCTCTTCGATACCTCGGTACATTTCCTGATTATGCACACCGGGAATGCCAAAGATCGTATCGACGCCGCGGTCTTTGAGCATATGCGAGATCTGCGCGCCAAGGGGACGGGTTTGGGATGGATGCTGGGCCATTATGCTCTCCAGAATTTGACGGTAAGGATGACAAAAACCGCCATCAGTTCGAGACGGCCAATAAACATGGCAATCGACAATATCCATTTTGCCGCCGCATCAAGGCTGCTGTAGTTACCTGTGGGGCCGATGATCTCGCCCAGTCCGGGGCCGATATTGGCCAAGGCTGCTGCCGCCCCCGAGACGGACGTGACAAAGTCGAGGCCTGTCAGCGACAGTGCCACCGCCACCAAGCCCAGCGTCACCACAAAGAACATGAAGAACGACATCACCGATGACAGCACATCCGCCCCCACGGGCCGTCCGTCATAGCGCGGCGTAAAGATGCCGTGCGGGCTGCGGATACGGCGCAATTGTGCACGAATAGAAGCAAACAACAGCTGGTAGCGGAAGATTTTGATCGAGCAGGAGGTCGACCCCGCGCAGCCCCCGATCAGACCAATAAAGAAGAACAACGTGATCAGGAACGGGCCCCACTGCATGTAGTCCGCCGACGCATAGCCTGTGCCCGATATGATTGAGGTGATGTTGAACATTGCTTCGCGCAGGGCCACCTCCCAATCACGGGGAAAGACCTGATGCAGGGCAAGGGCTGTCACCACAAAAAGCACCAGCAGCGTGGCGACAAAGGTGCGCACTTGCGAATCCTGATGCAAGGCAAAGGGTTGACCGTTGACCAGTTGCACATAACGCACGAATGGCAATGCCGCGCTGAGCATAAACAGGACGGCCACATATTCGGCAGGCCCCGCAAAGGTGGCAAAAGACGCGTCATAGTTCGAAAACCCGCCCGTACTGACGGTGGTCAGCGCATGCACGGTGGCGTCAAAGGTATTCATGCCCACGGCCAGATAGCTCATCACGCAGGCCAGTGTCAGCCAGACATAAATCACCGCGATCTGAGTTGCGATCTGACCTGCACGGGGCAGGATTTTGCCCATGGTATCAAAGCCTTCAGACTTAAAAATCTGCATGCCGCCGACTTTGAGTTCCGGCAGGAACACCATCGCCACAACGATGATACCGATGCCTCCCAGCCATTGCATGATCCCGCGCCACATCAACAGGCCTTTGGGCAGATCATCCAGCCCTGTCAGCACGGTGGCGCCTGTGGTGGTCAGCCCCGACATCGCCTCGAAGAACGCATCGGTAAAGCTGGAGCCGGTGGCCCCCAGGACGAAAGGCAAGGCCCCAAACAAGGGCAAAGCCAGCCAGACGCCGGAGGTCAGAAGAAAGGTCTGCTGGATAGAGAGCCCTTCGCGGACACCATTGGCGCAGGCCAGCGCAATCAGCCCGCCTGAAACAGTGGTGATCAGTCCGGCCTCCACAAAGACCAGCGTGTGACCGCGTCCTTCGGCAAGGTCCACCAGCATCGGCAGGATCATGAACAGACCCAAGACGGCCACCAAAAGGCCGACCACATATCCGACAGGGCGCAGGTCAATCATGGGGGCAGCGTTGGCGCGCCATTGGCGCGGTGTCAAGCGCCTGCGTGCCGGATGTGCTGTCGGCACGCAGGCGGGTCAGGCCCATGTTGGGCCCCCGCGCGTTAGTTCCAGAACAGGTCGCGGAACACGTGGTGAGCAATCTCGTGGCGTTTGAGGCCCAGTGCGGCAAGTTCCGCGTCCGATTTCGCCTGCAACCGCTCTGCTGCGGCAAGACGCTGGTGGGCGGTCGAGTTGATCTCTACGGCCCGCACGACCCCCTCGAAAAAGGCTGTCAGGCCACGGCCAGTCGCCGCTGCCCAAGAGGTGAATGTCGCGCCAAGGGAGGCGGGTGTGGGGTGTGTCGAATAAGCCATCGTGGTTTCCATGTGTAGCGGAACATTGTGTTCCTTGCCCCATAAACTAGGCCCGCCCAACACTGATGAGTACCACCAGTTTTGCATAGCCGCTTTCCGGCGGGTGCATGGAACGGCGGGTCTGGTACCTTCGCCAGCGCGGCCGCAACCACGCTTTCTGCAGAGATCTAGACGGAGCTGTCGGGGGCCATCGGGTCGACGTAGGGCGCGCGATTGGGGCGCAAATGCTCCAACCCGAAGTTTTCTGGGAACTTGGTGGTCGTCGCCCACAAGTGATCGCCGTAGAGAAACGGCACGAAAGGGCGGATGCCCTTGATCGGCAAAGGGGCAATTTCGGTGCTGGGTCGTGGTTCAAAGAAAAACGGAACAGAGTGTCGGTCTTCACCCTGCCCCAGAACGCGGTGGCGCGTGGCTTTGATCCGCCCGCCCGTCCACCGCTCCAGCAGGCCGCCGAAGTTGACGGCAAATCCATCGTCGATCACAGGCACGTCGATCCAATTGCCCTGCGCATCCTGCGCTTGCAAGCCGCCCACGCCGCAGGTGGCCAGTACTGTCAGCAGACCTGAATCCACATGGGCACCTGCGACCTGTTCGAACGCCTCGCCATTGTGCGTTGTCATCAGGGCCGAAATCTGCGGCGGAACCGGTGTCCCTTTTGGCCGGTGCGGGTAGTGCAGCAGTCGCAAGGTCGAGATGCCATCCACAAAGGCATCACGGAAGATGTGCTCACTGATGCCCAGACTGCGGGACAAGGAAGCGAGGATCTTCTCGCCCACATTTTCGCAGCCGAGGTAATA
>CALAIJ010000244.1 GCA_937923365.1 uncultured Sulfitobacter sp. | reverse complement strand
CGCGGCGCTATGAAGGGCCGACTGAGACCCAAGGGGGCCGTGCCGTTCACAGTCAGGTTCAAGGTACCATCGGTATTCACCAGCCCGTCGATGCGTGCCTGTGTGCCCGAAGGGCCGCTGGCGTTGGTATCCAGACGCCATGCATTGCCCGACTTGCGCGCGCTGCCTGTGACGTTAAGCGGGCCACTGACGCGGTCCACCAAAGCTGCCAAATTGGCCAGCGCCACGTCAAAATCCACAGCCGCATTCGGTCCGGTCACGATCCCGCGCACCGTGGCGCGGCTGGCGTATGGTCCCGTGGCATTGACATCAACCGCGATGCCCTGCGCCGCTTGGCGCACGACGCCTGTCGCGGCCAGCGGGCCGGACACGCCCGGAACAAGCGGGCTCACGTTGGGCACATTGGCCGCGATGGTCAGGGACATATCGGGGCCCGTTGCCAAGCCCTCTGCGGTGATCTGCGCGCCGTAGGGACCGTTGGTGGCCACATCAATGAAAAAGCCCCGATCCTCCTGACGCACACGTCCCGTCACGCTTGCCCCACCGCGCAGTTGCGGCACGAAGGGCTGCAGATCAGGCGCAGCAGCATTGATGCGCATATCAATGGCCGGCAGCACTTGACCCTGGGCGGTCAGGTCAACGCCGTAAGGGCCGCTGGCATCCGTGTTCAGGTCCCAACCCTCGGCGGTTTGCTGCAAGCGCCCTGTCGCCTTGACAGGGCCGCTGATGTCCTGCCCGAAGGGTGCGGCAAAGGGGCGCGCGTCGGGCACATCTGCGGTGAAATCGACGCGCGTATCAGTGGCGCCAACAGGACCCTTGGCCGTCAATGCCGCCCCAAAGGGCCCTTCGGTCTGCGCATCCACGCGCCAGCCTGCTGCATCCTGCACCACATCGGCAGAAACACTGACAGCGCCGCTGTACTGCGGCACCACCAGCGACAGATCATCCAGCGCAAAGTCGGCCCGCAAGCGTGCGTCCCCCTCGCGCAGTTCCGCTGCCCCCGTCAGCAGCAGCGCATCGTTCTGCAACACCAGATCGCGCAGAAAGGTGCCCTGCGCATTGCGCGTGGCCTGCGTGCTGAGGTTGGTTTGCCCTGCAAGAACCGCATCGGCCTGCACGATCCCGAGGCGCAAATCGTTGGTCTGCCCCGTGGCCTTCAGGTCGAACTCACCGCTGAGCGGGGTGACGCTGCCCTTTAAAGCGAGCTTTGTTGACCCGTCGACTTCGCGTCCCAGCAAAGAGGAGAAACGGCTCAGGTCCTGCGCCTCAAGCTGCGCGTTGAGACGCGTCAGGAACCCTTGCGACAGCCCGTTCAGTACCACCCGACCCGTGAGGCCATAATCGGTGCCTGTCAGCGTCAGTCCTTCGACCCGCAAAGGCTGGTCCTCGATATAGTTGATCTGCGCGCGCCCCTTGATCCGCTGGCCGATGGCCTGCGCGCTGGCCGCATCTGTCAGCTCCAGCCCTTCGGCGGCAAAGTCCACGTCCCCCAGAAACTGGCCGACAGATCCCAGATTGCCTTGCAAAATTCCGTCCAGCCGCAAGGTCGTCTCGGCGATGCGCAATCCGGCCATCGACAGCGCGTTGATGTCGAAGTTGGCGTCGAACGCCTCTCCGTCTGCGGCATCGTAGTCGACCGCCAGCGTGATCTGCTCGACCGTTGTGCCCTCCCCGCCGACAGGCAACAGAATGGAGGTATTGTCAGGGTTGGCGATCCGCCCCGTGACCGCGATGAAGGTGGGCCAGCTTTCTTGGTTGAGGGTGATCTGCCCCTGCAATTGCGCCGCTTGCGCCCGCAAGGCAAATTCGGAGACCTCAATCGCGCCAGTGCTTTCGCGCAAGGCGTCCAGCGTCAGGCGCACGTCCTCGCCAAAGAACTCACGGTAGCGCGGGGCCAGCAATGCAGTGATATCCCCGCCGATGTTGGCCTGAATACGGCGGTCCGGTGTGGCCGATCCGCGGCGCGGTGTCTGCGCGCCCAGAATGACCTCTCCGGCCAGCCGCTCTGCCCCGTCGGTGGCGATGCTGACGTCTGTGGTGAAATCATCGAGCGGGCCGGTGCCGTCGATCTTCATCTGAACCGAAGGACGTCCCGGCAGGTTGAGCAGACGCGCGGCAATGCCATCTTCGGCCTCTGTCAGGTCCACAAGCAGGGTCAGAATGCTGTCTGTGCGGGCAAAATCCGCCTTGATGTTGAAGGCCCCCGCTTTGCCATCGGTCCGCTTGGCAACGAAATCAATGCGCCCTTCGTCGTCCGTCAACGCCGCTGTCGCCTTGACCGACAGCTGCGCCGCCTCGCCCAGCAAAGGCGCGCCAAGGTTGATCTGCGCCACCTCGAAATCGGCAATGTCGATGGACACAGGCAGTTCCGGCAGGCTGAACGGCTCTGCTGTGGCATCAGGAAGCGCTTCGCCCTCGCTGATGGGCAGTCGCGGAATATCAAGCTTGCCCGCACTCAGCCGCTCTACCTCAAGCCGGCCCCGCAGAAGCGCGGAACGGTTCCAATCCAGAACCGCGTCTTCCAGCACCAGCCAGACGCCGTCCTTGTCGGAAATGGTCATGCGGGCAAAGGATGCCTCTGAACTCAGCGCGCCTTCGAAGCCTTCGATGCTGACCGTGCGGCCCGCACCGCTGAGCGCGTCCTGAATGGTCCGCGTGAGGAACCCCTTGTCGTCCTCTTGTGCAAGCACAGGGGCGGCCAGCAGCAGACACCACAAGGCCGCAATGATCCGCCAGATACGCATCAGAAACTCTGCCCGATGCCGATGTAGACCTGAAAGTTCTCGTCCGTTTCTGGCCCCGACGTGGGCACGGCGACATCCAGCCGAATGGGGCCGATGCCGGTATCATAGCGCACGCCAAAGCCCGCGCCTGAATGCCATGTACCGGATCCATCAGGGAATTCTTCCTGCCCGATGTAGCCCGCATCAACAAAGCCCACGACGCCGATGGCATCTGTGACCTTGACCCGCGCCTCGGCAGAGAGACCGACAAAACTGCGCCCGCCCGTGACGTTGCCACCCCCCAGATCAACGCCCAGCGCCTGATAGGATTGCCCGCGCACGGTGCCGCCCCCGCCAGAGTAGAACAGGTAGTCCGCCGGCGCCACATTCAACGCAGGGCCCGCCACCGACCCCAACTGTCCGCGGAACGCCAGCGTGACGGGGCGTGTTTCCCCAAAGGTGCGGTAAAGGCGTGCATCCAGATAGGTGCGCACGCCGTTATCTGCGCCGTCAAGCGCCAGAAACGGCGTGACCTCGGCACGGGCGAAATAGCCATCGGTGGCGTCCAGCTTGTTGTCGCGATAGTCAAATTCAGCCGCCAATGGCAGCGTCAGCAACGTATAGCGGTTGGTGCCGAAAGCATCGCGCGTCTCGGCTGTGCGCAACCCGATACCCCCCCAATAGGTGCGGTTCTCATTGGCAATCCGCTCGATCCCCGCCTCAAGGTCCAGCTGGCGCGAGAAGAAGTTGACCTCGTCCAACTGCTCCAGCCGCGCAAGGGCGTAGAAATTGGTGTCTTCGTTGAAAGTGGCCGGGCGGTCAAAACGCGCACCGAACTTGTAATCGGTCCCGCCAGAGTTGCCGCCGATGCCGCTCACCTCCGCCTCGAGCCGCAAACGCTCCGCCCCGCCCAGCAGGTTACGGTGCAGCCAGAAGGTCGAGACGGTCAGCCCTTCGAGCGAGCTTAGCTCTGCCCCGAACCCGAACCGCCTTTTGGGCGCTTCGGCTACCTGTGCGGTGACGGGCAGCGTGTCACCCGCCGCGATACTGTCAGCCTCGATCAATGCGACCGAATTGAAGGCGCCCGTGCGCTGCAACCGCCGCTGGGCCAGCCGCAATTCGTCGGGGGAATACACGGCGCCGGTGGGCAGGCCCGCAATCTCGATGATGCGTTCGGTGCGCACATCCACATTGCCTTTGACCCGCAAGTTGCCGAACCGCAGCTTGGGTCCAGGTGCGAGCCTGAGCGACGCGTCGATGGTCCGGTCCTTGTGACGCGCAGTGATCTCTTGAGACGCCAGATCTGCCTTGGCATGACCCTGCGCGCGCCAGCCGTCGATCCCGGCGTTGACGGTTTTCTTGAGCACGCCAAGACTGGCAACCTCGCCCTTGGCAAACCGATCTGGCAATTCCGTTTCCGGAGCCAAAGGCGCGATCCTGGCACGGCCAAAACGGAACTGCGGGCCTGCATCAATGGTGATAACCGCCTGCGAGACGCTGCGCGGCGGCGACACGGGTGGAATGGCCGAGGCATCAACCCCGTCGAGGGTGATCTTGATCACCGGACCAAAATACCCCTGATCGTACAACACCGCGAGCAACCGCGCGTAATCGGCCTGAGCCGCCGCCACCAGTTCTTGCGAAGATGGCGTTGCATCCTCTGCCGTCTGTTCGGCCAGCAATGACCCGCCCAGCACCGTCTTGTACAGATCGCTATCGGGTGCAATGCCGCGCAGTTTGAGGTCTGCCGCCTCTGCCCCGCTGGCAAAAACGAGGCTCGCCGCCAGCAAACAGCCCCACGGCTGCCGCCTTGCCCACGATTGCGCTGTGCACCAAATGCGTATCAACGGGTCAACTCCTGCTCACAAAGCCCGCATCCCGCGCCCCATTCTGAGATGGCTTTGCTCAAGTGCAGATAGTGCAGTTCTAACGGCTTTCTACAGCAAGCCGCAATCCACCTGTTGCGGTTTGAAGGAAATGTGAACGCAAAATATGGTGGGGTGGGCGTTCTTTGGGCACCTGTCCGCTCATTTCACCCGCCTGC
>CALAIJ010000243.1 GCA_937923365.1 uncultured Sulfitobacter sp. | reverse complement strand
CATATGATCGGCGTTTTTCTCGTAGCCAGGGAAAGCGCCGACTTCAGACGCGATCTCGGCTGATGTGGCGTAGGAAACGCCCGTCATCACAGCGGTCAGGGCGCCACACAACGCGCGGCCTTCGTCTGAGTCATAGCTGTGGCCGAGGTTCATCAAGAGGCCGCCGATGTTCGCATAGCCAAGACCAAGCGTGCGGAACTTGTAGGACCGCTCGGCAATCTCTTTGCTTGGGAACTGCGCCATCAGGACAGAGATTTCCAGCGTGACGGTCCAAAGCCGCGTGGCATGCTCGTACGCTTCGATGTCGAACACATCTTTGCTGTCCAGGAACGTCAGCAGTTTCATCGAGGCAAGGTTACAGGCCGTATCGTCGAGGAACATGTACTCCGAACACGGGTTAGAGCCGCGGATCGCGCCGTCCTCGGGGCACGTGTGCCAGTCGTTGACCGTGTCGTGGTACTGGATGCCGGGATCGGCGCAGGCCCATGCAGCGTGGCCAACCTGCTCCCACAGATCGCGGGCGCGGATGGTCTTGGTTGCCTTGCCCGATGTGCGGTCGATCAGCTCCCAATCGGCGTCTTTCTCAACAGCCGTCAGGAAGGCGTTGGTCACGCGGATC
This sequence comes from uncultured Sulfitobacter sp., assembly GCA_937923365.1. Lineage (GTDB taxonomy): Bacteria > Pseudomonadota > Alphaproteobacteria > Rhodobacterales > Rhodobacteraceae > Sulfitobacter. The sequence goes on along the minus strand of CALAIJ010000243.1, from coordinate 14,968 downwards.
GAGTTGTTGGAGTTCTGGCCGGAGACGGATGAATAGGCCTCGGAATCCCAGTCGGTGTCGTAGGTCGGGAATTCAATGGAAGTATGGCCCTGCTTTGCATAATCAAGCACGCGCTTGACGTAAGTCTCTGGGATCGCGACCTTTTTGGCGGCGCGCACGGCTTCTTTCAGGCCCGGGTTCACCTTCGGGTCATAGGCGTCGGCTGCCGCGCCGTCCCATGCCTTGATGGCTGCAAAAATGCCGTTCAGCTTCTCTTCGTGCATCTTGGAGCCGGCGACGATGGAGGCCACCTTTTGCTCTTCGATCACTTTCCAGTTGATGAAGTCCTGAATGTCAGGGTGATCCGCATCGACGATGACCATTTTGGCCGCGCGCCGCGTGGTGCCGCCGGATTTGATGGCACCCGCCGCGCGGTCACCGATCTTGAGGAAACCCATCAGGCCGGAGGACTTGCCACCGCCCGAGAGTTTCTCGCCCTCGCCCCGCAGGGAGGAGAAGTTGGTACCGGTGCCTGAGCCGTACTTGAACAGACGCGCCTCACGCACCCACAGGTCCATGATCCCGCCGTCGCCTACCAGATCGTCGGCAACGGACTGAATAAAGCAGGCGTGGGGCTGCGGATGCTCGTAAGACGATTTGGAGCGTGTCAGCTTGCCGGTCTTGTAGTCCACATAGTAGTGACCTTGCGCCGGACCGTCGATGCCGTAGGCCCAGTGCAGACCTGTGTTGAACCACTGCGGGCTGTTGGGTGCGGCGCGCTGGGAGGCCAGCATATGGCGCATCTCATCGTAGTAGGCCTGCGCGTCTTCTTCGGTGGTGAAATAGCCACCTTTCCAGCCCCAGTATGCCCATGCGCCTGCGAGGCGGTCAAAGACTTGCTTGGAGGAGGTCTCCCCCCCCATCACGGCACCCTCGGCAGGGACGGAGCGCCACAGGAAGGACGGCACGCCCTTTTCCTTGACGGGCTTTGTCTCGGACGGAACGCCGGCTTTGCGGAAGTATTTCTGCGCGATGACGTCGGATGCGACCTGGCTCCAGCTGGAGGGGACCTCAACATCGTCAAGCTTGAACACAATTGACCCATCGGGGTTTCGAATTTCGGAGACCGTGGTGATAAAATCCAGATCCGCGTAAGCGTCTTGGCCCGATGTGGTGAATTTCCGTTCAATTTTCATGTTTGCCGCCTCATATCCAGCATGTCCCTCGTTCCAGAAGGTCCCAGCTTGAGCTGGATTTCCCTCCCCGTTCGCGCCAACGCGGACACACAGAGCGGATCAAAGCCTGCCAGCACAATGCCGGACATTCCGACACGGATGCCGGTGCGTTGAAACGTCAGAACACGAGAAATCGTCGCCTGCCTGCTCTATACCTCCCGACGCGCCTTTCGAGCGTTAACCGCTACATATTGTGGCGTCGTCGTTAGCTTGCACAAGGTGGCGTATCTGCCCCTACTGGGTCAACGGCTTTATTTGAAATTTTTTGAAAAATAGCAGTTGACGCGCAAGGCCCCAATTGACCCGCATACCTGTGGCCCGATTCATAAGGTTAATATCCCCAAAAGTATCCGCAAGCAGCGCGTATGGGCCGACAAGAAATAATGCAACGCCCCTGCACCTTTAGTGACGCTGCGCCAACTTGGGCTGCACTTCATCCACAGGCTGCCGGAGTGATCGGCCCCTTCTGCAAGGCCGTTTGGGTGGCGCCTAAGTTTGAGGCAAATATGGTTCGCACAGGCCGCGAGGGGTGGCCGAAAAGTGCAGGGAAGTCACGCTATTCACCTCATAGGCGATCGAATCGCGATTCGAACCACAATATGTAGTAAGCCGCTGAGCCGCGCCCCAACGCGCGGAGGGAAGCTGCGCCAGGTGCTCACAGCCACGCAGCCGGACGCACCCCTTGCGTCGAACCCCAAGCGCCATCAATCAAAGGACGCGCTGTGGGCGTCCGGCCCGATATCCGCCTCGCTGCGACACTGGGACAATGGGGCTCGGCCGATGCAGCACAGCTTTCGTCTTGCGGGCAACGCACCCACAACTGGCCAAGGGCGCACCCTTCAAAAAAACTGGACGCATGCGGACAATGCCCATAGCATATTTCACGTATTATTCCTGATCGTCACGTTGTCAGTGTGCTTTGACACCAGACGCACCAGACCAGTTTTCTATTTTTCGGACGGAAGCCGTCTAACAGAACCAGACCAACTTCGAGGAGGCAATTATGCCTGCGGGACCAGAACTTTTTGCATTCAAGAGCAACGTCGAGACCACCAAAGCCAATTTAAGAACCGTGAAGTCAGGGCTCGAGACGATCCTTGGGTTCGTTGATGATACCAGCGATCTGATCAAATATGTCACGCGGACCGAGACTGTTTCAAACGCTGTCTACAACGTCAGTGATTACGCGGTCTCCATCATCAACCTGCTGGAAAAGATGGGGCCGCTGGGCACCACCGCCAAGGCGATCCGCACCGTTCTTGACGGGGGCCCGCTGGAAATGACCCCCAATGTCAAAGATGCAGCCGATTCCATCCGGCGCCTGATCTGGGAGATCAACGGCGACGAGGACAAGAACGAAAACAACCGCATCGACCCGATCGAGGTTAACCCCGATGGCGAAGAAGGCACGCGGCTGAGTACTCTGAAAAACGCACTGAACCTCGTCAAGCTGGACATTTTTACGCGCATCCTCGCCGTGGACAGCAGCCTTGATTATCTTGACGGGGTCTCGGACACGACCAACAAGTTTATTGACGCGATTGCAGTCGCCACCGAACCCGGCACCAGCTGGGCTGCGGATTTCGCTCCGCTGCGCGACGCGTTGGACGCCCATGTAGCCCCTGCCAATGTTGCCATGATGGCGGTCAATGACACCTATACGACGGTCGTGGGGTCGCTGACCGATCTGCTTGATATTTTCGAGCTTGCCGATATTGATCTGTCCATCGATGTGAACCTCGACTTTGGCGTGCTGGATAAAGTCATGGCCATTCTGGAGGAGCCGCTGCGCATTGCGGCCTCGGCCATTGAACCGATCGAGCCCTACCTTGATGCCGTGGGTGCCGCGATTGACGCCATTGTCACCCCTGTCGTGAACTTTCTGGTCGACACGCTAGAGCTTGATACCTTTCTTGATGCGATTTCCGACCGGATCGAAGCCTTGTTGCCCGATCTTTCGGTGCTCGAGAACTTCGAGGCACAGGTAAATGCGCTGATTGCCCAGTTGAACGACTTTGCCGCCAATGCCTTTGCCGAAGTGGACGCCTTTGTCGATAAGGTCGATCTGGCGTTCGAATACCTAGGCGACGCTGCCGCCCAGGTAGGTGACACGCCCGTCTGGGGGGATGTGGCACTGGGGCCCGTCGGCATCGGCAACGGGCTGAACGAGATCATGGTCGGCGGGTCCGATGACGAGATTTTCGACCCCCGCGGTGGCGCCGATATCATCAATGCAGGGGGGGGCAACGACATTATTCTGGCCAGTGCCGGGACGGATGTCATCAACGGCGGCGCGGGCACCGACATGCTCTATATCGACGCCAACTTTGGCGAATTCGAGCTGTTTCGTGACGTACAAAACGGTCCAATCCGGATCATCCACATTAAACCCGGCCTCAACGGGATCGACTTCGGATCAGAAGAGATCGGGACGGATGTCGAAATTCTGGCGTTCAAGAACGTCGTGTTCGACAATATCCAGGATGCGATCATCGGCGGCTCCACGCTGTTGGGGGATGTGAACTTTGACGGCCAGGGCAATCTGCTGCCCGATGACTTGCTGATCCTGAACACCAGCGGCACAACCGTGAACGGCTACCATGTGGCCGACGGCCTGACCGGCGATGATGCGATCTATGGCACGGCTCAGGCTGACCACCTGATCGGGGGCAGCGGGAACGATCTGCTGGTCGGACAGGACGGGGATGACCTGATCGATGGCGGCAGCGGTTCCGACACGTTCCTGCAACTGGAGGGCCGGAACGAGGACATCAAGATTGACCTCGGCAATGGCGCGGGTACGGCGCAGGGCAGCGCCTCCGACTTTGGCTCTGACGAAGATGACGACACCCTGCTCAATATCGAGAACTACATCAGCGAAGGCGACAGCAGCGGCGATCAGCGCTTTGTCTTTGGGGACGCCAATGACAACACGCTGAAGACCAACGGCGGCGATGACATCATCGTCGGTGACGCGGGCGACGACATTATCGACGGCGGCAATGCCGACAACCTGCTGATTGGCGGCACCGGCAGTGACCGCGTTTTTGGTGGCGACAATCGGGACGTGATCGTGGGCGGCGGCGTGCTTGCGGGTGATGTGGATGTCTATGATGGCGGCGGCGGCAGCGACGTCCTGACCTTTGAGACGGACCCCAGCAACATTCCCAACGACGTATCCCCACCCACGGTTGCGCCCAACATTCTGGCACAGGCCCTTGGGACGATTGTTGCCAACGGGCCGGTGCGCATTGACGCCGCCACCGGCGGGATTGAGCATTTTGACGCAGTGGGCAATGTGATTGCCACCGCCACAGCCAGCAACTTTGAAAACTACGTGGGCTCCGATGCCAACGATACAATCTTTGGCTTTGACGCAGGCGGCACCATCACTGGCGCAGACGGCGACGATATTCTGCATGTGCGCCGCTCCTCTACGGTCGAAGGGGGCGCGGGCGATGACCAGATCATTCTCACCCGCGAAAGCTCTGGCGGGACAATCGACGGCGGCGCAGGTTTTGACAGGCTGGACATCTCGGATTTCGACGATGTGCGCATCACGCTTGATCCGGTCTCGAACGGGTCACGGGACCTGGCCTTGCGCATGTACTCCAACACAATCGATGTCGATTTTGAGCAGAACACCCCAAGCACGGTCTCGCCGCGCATTCTGACGGTCAATGTCACCGGAATAGACAGTTTCACACTGGGCGCGTTCGACGACTTTATCTTTACCAACATCACGCTCGATTCAAACAGCTACACCATTGATACAGGTGCGGGGAACGACAAGGTGCTGCACGACATAGGCTACCTTGATCTGGAGACGGGCACAGGCAGTGACCGGATCATCGCGGATGCAGCCGCCGACGTCAGCAGCGGAGACGATGACGACTACATCGAGTTTATCCGCGACGGCGACGCCAGCTTTACCCGATCAATTGACGCCGGATCCGGCAATGACACGATTGTGCTGACCAACTTTGGCCTGACCACGACGGCAGCGACAGTCACGGGCGGCGCGGGCTTTGACACGCTTGCCTTCAAAGACCTGCGCACAGGTGCCAGCATCAACGTCGACCTGTTATCAGGAGCGGTCTTCGATCAGGGCGGCGGCACCTCCACCCACATCAATGCAACGGCCACCTCTGTTGAGCGTGTGATCGGATCCATTGGTGCGGATACGCTGAGCGGCTCTGATCTGGGTGACCAGTTGATCGGGCGCGAGGGCGCGGACCAGATCACCGGACGCGCGGGCGATGACATTCTTTATGGCGGGGATGCCGCCGACACTCTGACAGGGGGCGACGGCGCCGATTTCCTGCATGGCGGGCTGGGCAATGATGTGCTGGATGGCGGCACAAACACCAACCCCAATGCGGTGGAAAGTGATACCGCGTCTTATGCCACAGGCTACCGCAACACCTTGTTGGGCGAGCTGGTGGCGGATGTCTTTGGCGGCGTCACCGTGGACTTGGCGGCAGGCACGGCCAGCGGGGCGTTCGGCAACGACACGCTGGTTGGTATCGAGAACATCCACGGCTCCAACAACGACGACTACCTGCAAGGCGATGCGGATGCCAACTACATTGCAGGCGGCTTGGGCGGCGACTTTATGGCAGGCCGCGCGGGCGACGATTTCTTCTCGCTGAAGGGCAATGACTGGGCCGAAGGTGGCGCGGGCAACGACACGTTCTTTGTGGCGGGCGCAGGCGATATGTCCGTCAACGGAGGTGCGGGGCATGACGTGCTGGATTACACGGCCATCACGGGCGGACTGACCCTTTATCTGGGCCAGGCCCCGTTTTCGGGCGCATTGGACGTGCCCCTGCCCGTCTGGGCCGACCTTGGCACCAGCGAGGCGCGCCATGTGATCGAAGGGGATCCCACCAGCGACACGCTGACCCCTTCGGAAGTGTTCCGCGCGGATCCCGCCAACGCCCTGGCGGCGGCTGATCTGGTCACAGTGCCGGACACGGAAGCCTTCGAGATCGAGCTGACCGCGCAATCGCAGCCCTTCACTTCCCATATGACGGGCATCGAGGAGGTGATCGGCACAGCCGACAAGGACCTGTTCATCGAATTGGACGGTGGCAACACCTGGGCGGCAGGTGCCATAGACGTGCTGCAACTGAACCACGGCAAAGAGACCGGCCAATACGCCGAAGTCACCGGCTTTACCGCGATGCCCACAGGCAGCCTGACGCTTGAGATGCTTTACCGGTCGACACAGCCGCTGGACCCCAATGGCCCCGATCTGATCTTTGCCTCCTACGCTGTGGGCAGCCTTGATGGCGGCAACAGCATTCTGATCTTCGGTCTGCCTGACAGCACCATCGGCATCCGCTTTAACAATACCGAATATTATCTGACGCCCATCGCCACATCCGTGCTGACCGATGGCGACATGCACCGCTTGTCCGTCAGCTATGATACGGGCGCGGACGAGATCATCCTTTATATCGACGGCACCGCGGTCTTTACCGGAGACACGCAATCGCTTGCAGGCATCCCCAGCGGCGGCACTTTGCTGTTCGGCCAGGAGCAGGACAACGAGAATACGACCAGCGATTTCAACGCAGGCCAGATTCTGCCCGGCGACATCGCTGACATCCGGTTGTGGAACGATGTGCGCACGGCTCAGGAAATTGCGGGCAATGCCTTTGCGCCGGTCGCCAATCCCGCAGCGGAGACCAGCCTGGTCGCAAACTGGCAGCCTGATGCGACAGCAGGCACGATGCCTGATCTGGCCAATCCAGGCGGCGGCACCGATCTGGTCCTGCGTTCTGTCGTCGGCAGCCCCCTGCCCGACTTTGGCAGCTTCGAGCCTGATGCCACCACCACATTGCGCGGACGCGGCGGCAGCGACACCTATCAGATTTCGGATCAGAACACGGTCGTGGTCGAACTGGCGGACGAAGGTTATGACCGTGTGGACACCGATCTTGCCAGCTATGTGCTGACCGATCATGTGGAGCGTCTTGCCTTTACCGACAGCGGCGACCATGTGGGCCAGGGCAACAGTGCGGATAATGTGATCATCGGCAACGATGGCCGCGACGCACTGGCGGGACGCGGCGGTGACGACACAATCAGCGGCGGCGCGGACAGTGACACGCTTTACGGCCAGAACGGCGCGGACGGGCTGAACGGCAATACCGGCGACGACCGCCTGCTGGGCGGCGCGGGCGACGATACGCTGAACGGCGGCGTGGGCTTTGACACGGCATCTTATGCAGGTGCCACGGGCGCTGTTGCGGTCTACCTGCAATATTCGGGCATTGATGTAGGCGGCGGCGAAGGCAGTGATACCTTCGTCTCTATCGAGAACCTCACCGGTTCCGCCTTTGATGACCGACTGATCGGGGACACGGGCGCCAATGTCCTGACGGGCGGTGCGGGCGCGGACATCCTGAAAGGCAAAGGCGGCAACGACACCTTTGAGGGCGGTGACGGCGACGACATCCTGTTCGGCTCTGACGGGGATGACGTGATGCACGGGGGTGCGGGCTCTGACATCATGTTTGCGCTTGCCGGACTGGACGCCCTGGACGGCGGCGCAGACCGCGACTTCCTTTATGGCGGGCGTGACGCGGATATTGCCCATGGAGGCAGCGGCGACGACGAAGTGCGCGGCAATCTGGGCAATGACCAATTGTTTGGCGATGCGGGCAGCGACGATCTGCGCGGTGGCGGCAGCAATGACATGCTGGACGGCGGCACGGGCGATGACTTTCTCTTTGGCGAAGGGGGTGCCGACACGCTCTTTGGCGGCAGCGGCAATGACGCGCTGTCAGGGGGCGCGGGCATGGGCGCGCTGGACGGATTGCGCGACGTCTTTGTCTATGCGGATGCAGCGTCTGGCGGGGGCGGTTTTGACAGGATCAAGGACTGGGAGGACGGCATCGACGCGATTGACCTAAGCGCCTTCGGCTTTGCTACCTTTGGCGATGTCTCGGCATTGGCGTCAGCCGCATCAGGCGGTGTGCGCGTTGATTTCGGCGGCGGCGACGTGCTGTTTATCGAAGACCTTTTGCTGGCGAACTTCGATGCAGGCGACATTCTGCTCACCTAGGGTCAGGACCCCGGAAACGGGCGCGCTGCAATGCGCAAAGCGGCCATCGGTCCCGCTGTCACTGGTTTTCATGAAAGAAGTGGTCGGAGCGAGAGGATTCGAACCTCCGACCCCCTGTACCCAAAACAGGTGCGCTACCAGGCTGCGCCACGCTCCGACTGGGGCTTCTTTAGCCACAAGCGACACGGATGAAAAGCCAAAATCGCAGTGCGGGGCGTGATCATTCCGGACAGGGCCATTCCGCAAGGTCGGCGTCAAAGGCGGGGTGGCGCAGGACGCTGCCTTTTGTGATGCCCAGACGCCTGGACAGACCGCCGTTGATCTCAAGCACAGCCAGCAGATCGTTGCCGCCAAAGATGCTGGTTTCATCCAGCGGAATCGCGTTGTGATGGATGTGCTGGACCACGCCTGCGGCATCAATGAACAGCATGTCCAGCGGGATCAGCGTATTGCGCATCCAAAAGCTGAGCGTCTGCGGACGGTCATAGACAAACAACATGCCCGCGCTGACCGGCATGGAGGGACGGTTCATCAATCCGGTCCGTTGCTCATCAGGTGTGCGGGCAATCTCGACGGTGAAGCGCGCCTGCCCCCAATCCCCCCGCAACGCGACAGTGTCCGCGCGGCAGACGTCTTGGGCAGCGGCGATGCCGGCGGTCAGCATCCAGACGGCGACACCAAGCCACTGACACGCGGCGCGCAGCATCAATCGGCGTCAGATGTAGATGCTGTCAGGACGGTTTCCCACGCCTGCACTTCTGCAGCCATGCTGCCGCGCGCACCTTGGATGACACGCATGGCAAGGGCCTCTCCGGGGGCGAGGTCCGACAGACCAGACTGGCGCAACACTTCGATGTGCAAGAACACATCCGCGGGATCGCCAAAGACGTTGGCAAAGCCGAACCCCTTGCCTTTGTCGAACCACTTGACCCGTGCAGGCTGTAGCGGTGCTGCGGCCACCGTCTCGGCGTCCAGACCGACAATGTCGGCCAACGCAGTGGTCTGCGCGCCTTCGGGCGGGTGGATCGCGACAATGCTGGTGGCCTGCACACCGCGATCGGTACGTTGGGCCACCAGTTCGATGCCCGCGCCATCCGCAACAGAGCTTTGGCCGAAGTTCCGAAGCACATTCACATGCAGCAGGATATCGGGCCCACCGCTGTCTGCCACGACAAAGCCGAAGCCTTTGGCAGGGTCAAACCATTTGACCACGCCTTTGACGGGTGATGCGCTTTCCGCGCTCGGCGCGTGGTCGCTATTGTTGTTGTCAGCATCTGACACTGAACGTTCCTAGTCATTTCAACGCCGGCAACTAACATTCCGGCCATCAAACTCGTCCTTCGCCCCACCGCATCCGCTGGAACGCACACCCCTTTACGGGTTTAGTCGTGTTACGCTCCAAGGTGCGTCCACCTGCGCGCGTTTCCACTGAAAGCGGTCGTGCAGCCGGAACTCTCCATCCGCCCAGAACTCGATCTCCAGCGGGGTCAATCTGTAGCCCCCCCAAAAGGGCGGACGGGCGGGCTTTGTACCCTGTTGCGCGGTTATCTTGGCAACCTTGGCCATCAGTGTAGCACGATTGGCCAGCGGTTGCGATTGATCTGACGCCCAGGCGCCCAGTCGGCTTTTGAGGGATCGCGAGTTGTAATACGCGTCCGCCTGAGGGCCATCCTCGCGGGTGATCAGACCGCGCGCACGCACCTGACGCCGCAGCGACTTCCAATGCATGACAAAAGCGCCCTTGCCCGCATGGTCAAGTTCCTGCGCTTTCGCGCTGCCGTAGTTGGTATAGAAAACAAAGCCCGCGTCTTCGACTTCTTTCAGCAAAACCATGCGGGCATTGGGCAATCCGGTCTCGTCGACCGTGGACAGCGCAATGGCATTAGGATCGTTGATTTCGGTGTCCTGTGCTTCGGCCAGCCAGTCGCGCGCGATTACAAAGGGATCATCCCCTGCAAATATGCCGCCGCGCGTCTCCATGAAGGTACCTCAAAATCCAAAGCTCTCAGGTCAAAACCTGCTGCAATGCGCCAAGCGCTATAACATTAGGCACAGTCCGACAACCCGAAGGTTGCGCGACGTAAGTGCGCATTTTTGCACACAGGAGCGTGCATTCGCCTCATGGTTGCAAGCGCGCCCGCAGCAGCGCGGTCTTGATGGCCCCAGCGGTTTGGCCTACACCACTCGCACATGCAACGAACCAACGACAGGGCCCCAATATGGCAAACGATCTGATGCAAGGCAAACGTGGTCTGATCATGGGGCTGGCCAACGACAAATCCATCGCTTGGGGTGTCGCCTCTGCCTTGGCAGGCGCAGGCGCGGAGCTGGCCTTTTCCTATCAGGGGGATGCGCTGAAAAAGCGGGTAGACCCGCTGGCCGCGCAATTGGGCAGCGATATCGTGCTGCCCTGCGATGTCGGTGACGAAGCGTCAATGGACGCGCTTTTTGCAGAACTTAAAGAGCGCTGGGGCACTTTGGACTTTGTGGTCCACGCCATCGGCTTTTCCGACAAGAACGAATTGCGCGGGCGTTATGTGGACACGTCGCGGGGCAACTTTGCCATGTCCATGGACATCTCGGTCTATTCCTTCACCGCCGTCATGCAGCGGGCCGAGAAAATGATGAACGACGGCGGCTCTGCTGTGACGCTGACTTATTATGGCGCGGAAAAGGTCATGCCGCACTATAACGTCATGGGCGTTGCCAAAGCGGCCCTTGAGGCATCGGTCAAATATCTTGCCGAAGACCTTGGCAAAGACGGCATCCGCGTCAATGCCATCTCGGCAGGGCCGATCAAGACGCTGGCGGCCTCTGGCATCGGTGATTTCCGCTACATCATGAAATGGAACGAGTATAACTCGCCCCTGCGCCGCAACGTGACCATTCAGGACGTGGGCAAGGCGGCTCTGTTCCTGCTCAGCGATCTGGGGTCGGGCACCACAGGCGAGAACCTGCATGTGGACGCGGGCTATCACGTGGTGGGCATGAAGGCGGTCGACGCGCCAGATATGGCCAAAGAATGAGCCCTGAGGCTCTATTAGCGTTCAACCTTGTGCTGCTTGCGGCGCTCGCCAGCCCCGGCGCGGCGATGCTTTATGTGATAAAGACCACCGTTTCTGCGGGCCGCATGGCAGGGATCCAGACGGGTCTGGGTCTAGGATCGGCCGCCGCCTGCTGGACTTTGGCTGCGTTTTTGGGGCTTGAGAGTCTGTTCGCGTTGTTTCCCTGGGCCTACGGCGCGTTGAAAGTTGGCGGGGCGCTCTATCTGATCTGGCTGGCCGTTCAGACGTGGCGCCACGCGCGGGCCGCTCTGGGCGAAGGAGATGCGGCAGGCGCGCGCTATTTTCTCAGCGGAATACTGGTCAATTTTGGCAATCCCAAATCCATGCTCTTTGCAGCGGCTGTCATCCTTACAGTCTTCCCAGCCCCGCTGAGTGCTGTGCACATCGGCGTTGTCGTACTCAACCACCTTGTGCTTGAACTGCTGTTCTATACGCTTTTCGCTCTTGCCCTCAGCGCACCTGCCCCGCGCGCCGGCTATCTGGCGCTGAAACCCGTTTTTGACCGCATTGCGGCCACCTTGCTTGGGGCCTTCGGCCTGCGCCTGCTACTGGAGAAGTAAATGTCCGATCAACGTCTGCCTCACGAAAAAGGGTTCCACATCTCTTGGGATCAGATTCACCGCGATAGCCGCGCTTTGGCGTGGCGGCTGGATGGCAAAGGCCCCGATGAGGGTGGGTGGCGCGCGGTTGTCGCCATCACACGCGGCGGCATGGCACCGGCGATGATTGTCGCCCGCGAGCTGGACATCCGCACCGTCGATACAATTTCCGTCGTAAGCTATCATTCCGGCGGCGGCAAAGCGGATGAACGGCGCGAGGCCAAAGTGCTCAAGTCGCCGGATGCGGACATGATGGGCGACGGCACAGGTATCCTGATCGTTGATGATCTTGTCGACAGTGGCAAGACACTCGAACTGGTGCGCGCCCTTTATCCCAATGCGCATTTCGCCACCGTTTACGCCAAGCCGGAAGGCGAGCCTCAGGTGGATACCTTTATCACCGGGGTCAGTCAGGACACATGGATTTTCTTCCCGTGGGATATGGCGTTGCAATACGTCGAGCCGTACCGCGGCAAGGACTGACCCGCCAAAAGAGATTTCAGGCCTCCGGCGGGGAATATTCTGGCCAGAAAAAGGGAGGCGCTTTCCTTTTTCTGGCCTTAACTCTTCCCCGCCGGAGGCATCCCGTAAAGAACAAGGTCGAACCCAGATGCCTATTTCCCGCACCGCCACCACATTTGCCCCGCCTGTCATGGAAGCACGCCGCTGGTTGGATGGTGTTACCTTCCCAAAGGATCGCCCTTTGATGAATGTCAGTCAGGCGGCCCCTGTCGATCCTCCGCCACACGCCATGCGTCAGGCGATGGCTGATGTGGCGCTGACCCGTGATGATGCGCATCTTTATGGCCCTGTGTTAGGCTTGCCCGAACTGCGCGCCGCTTTGGCCGCTCAGGTCAGCGTGCATTACGCAGGCGATGTGGCCGCGTCTCAAGCGGCGATCACCTCAGGCTGCAATCAGGCCTTTGCCGCCGCCATTGCCACCCTGTGTAATGAGGGCGATGAGGTCATTTTGCCAACCCCTTGGTATTTCAACCACAAGATGTGGCTTGATATGTCCGGGGTGCAGGCGGTGGCCTTGCAGACCGAAGGGACGCTACTGCCGGATGTCGACAAGGCCGCCAGCCTAATCACTGACCGCACCCGCGCCATTGCCTTGGTGACGCCAAACAACCCCGGCGGCGTGGAGTACCCCGGCGCGCTGGTGCAGGCCTTCTTTGATCTGGCGCGATCGCGTGGCCTAGCCCTGCTGGTAGATGAAACCTACCGCGACTTTGACAGCCGCAGCGGGCCGCCCCACGGATTGTTTCAGGACGCGCAGTGGCACGACACGCTGATCCATCTCTACTCCTTTTCCAAAGCCTACCGGCTGACGGGGCACCGCGTCGGCGCAATGGTCGCCAGTGAGACCCGTCTGGCAGAAGTGGAAAAGTTCCTTGATACTGTTGCCATCTGCCCGGGTCAGATCGGCCAGCATGCCGCGCTATGGGGCATGCAGAACCTGTCCCAATGGCTGGCAGGCGAACGCGATGAGATCCTTGCGCGCCGCGCGGCCATCACGGAACACTTCCCCAAACTGGAAGCCAAGGGCTGGAAACTCCTCGGCCTTGGCGGATATTTCGCCTATGTGACGCATCCGTTCGACGAAAGCTCGGCCGATCTGGCGCCGCGCATGGTGCGTGACGCGGGTGTATTGTGCTTGCCCGGTACGATGTTCTGCCCCGAGGCGGACCCGTCCGGCGCACGCCAGTTGCGCATTGCATTTGCCAATCTGGACGCAAGCGGCATTGCACAGCTCTTTGATCGGCTTGCCGCACTCTGAACTTGCCCCCCTGCCCGCCACCGCATAGACATTGCCAAACGTGATAAACGGGAGGCCAAAATGGCGGCTGGCAAGAGCATTTCGAAAACCGCAATGTGGATCCTGATGGGTCTGCTGATCCTTGGCCTTGGCGGCTTTGGCGCAGTTAACCTGTCGGGCAACATCCGCAGCATCGGCACCGTCGGCGAAAAGACGATCCCCGTGGACCAATACGCCCGCCAGCTTTCCCAGGAAATCCGCGCGCTTGAACAGCAAACAGGCCAATCCATGCCCTTTGCCCGCGCCCAGGAAATCGGACTGGACCGCGCTGTCTTGCAACGCATCGTGCGCAACCGCGCATTGGACAATGAAACACAAGCCATGGGTCTTTCCATCGGGGACAGGTCCTTGCGCGATGAGATCCTGCAAATCTCGGCCTTTCAGGGCATAAACGGCGAATTCGACCGCGAAGGCTACCGCTATGCGCTGCAACAAGGGGGTGTGAGCGAAGCGGAGTTCGAAACCTCCTTGCGCGAAGAGGCCGCGCGGACACTGCTGCAAGGCGCCGTCCTGGGCGGTGTGAAGATGCCCAATACCTATGCGCAAACACTGGTCAGCTTTGTCGGTGAGGCGCGCAGCTTTACATGGACCACGCTGGATGAGGCCAATCTTGAGACCTCCATCCCACGCGCCGACGACGCGACATTGCAGGCCTATTACGAGGCCAACACCGAACGCTTCATGCTGCCTGCCGCCAAAAAGATCACCTACGCATGGCTGACGCCCGATGCCTTGCTGGGCGAGGTAGAAGTCGCCGAGGAAACCCTGCGCGCCGAATATGACGCGCGTTCGTCCCAATATAACCGCCCCGAGCGGCGTCTGGTGGAACGTCTGGCCTTTGGCGATCAGGAAGCCGCCGATCAGGCCGCAGCCGCCCTCGAAGTGGGTGGCACCACCTTTAACGCATTGGTCGAGGACCGCGGTCTGGAACTGGCCGATGTGGACCTTGGCGATGTGGGCCGTCTGGAACTGGACGCCGCAGGCGAAGCCGTCTTTGCGGCGGACGCGGGCACGGTTGTGGGTCCCCTGCCCAGCTCGCTTGGGCCAGCCCTTTACCGCGTGAACGGTGTGCTGCCTGCACAGAACACATCCTTCGAGGATGCCCGCGAGGAGTTGCGCGAAGAACTGGCCATTGCCGGTGCGGTCCGCGCCGTAGAAGCCCGCGCGCAAGACCTTGACGACCAACTGGCCGGCGG
>CALAIJ010000242.1 GCA_937923365.1 uncultured Sulfitobacter sp. | reverse complement strand
CGACGTCCACGAGGCCGCGATCTGGAAGCAGGACGGACGGTTCTTTGACGGACTGCGGCCAGGCACCGAGCCCGAAGGCTACGCGGACGTGTCCGAGCTGAAGGCCCACAGGCGCGATCACCTGTTCCGCGTCCGCGAGATTTTCGAACAAGCGGACGTCTTTGTTTTTACCCTCGGCCTGACCGAGGTCTGGCAGGACCGGGCATCAGGTGTCGTGTTCCCTTCTGCCCCCGGCGTGGTAGCCGGACACTATGATACGAACCAGCACGCCTGCATCAACCTGAACTACAACGACGTTCTGGAAGACATGAAATTTGTCCTCGAACTGATGCGGGAGTTTTCGTCGGACATTCGGGTGCTGCTGACAGTCTCGCCTGTGCCTTTGACGGCGACCGCGGGTCAAGATCATGTATTGGCGGCCACCACCTATTCCAAATCGCTTTTGCGCGCCGTGGCGGGGGAGCTTGCCACGACCTGCCCCGGTGTTGAATACTTCCCCTCGTATGAGATGATTACAGCCGCCCCCTTTGCCGCAACCAGCTACGAGACAAACCTTCGGTCTGTCCGCCGCTCTGCCGTGGACCGCGTGATGTCGGTCTTTTTTGGTGCCTATGATGGCATAGACAAGCCCGACATGACCAAGCCCGCCCCCATTGCCCCCATGGACGTGAACGAAATGGACGACGCGGATGCGCTGATCTGTGAAGAGCTGCTTTTAGACGTGTTTGCCGACAAATGAAGATATGTATGATCGGTGACAGCCATCTGGCCATGATGGTAAACGCTCAGCGAGAGCAGCAGATCGCAGATCTGGACATTACACCCGTCTCGTGGCCACGCCAGTTCTACGATCAGCTGTCCTTGCAAGGCACCGATATCTGTGCCGAGGGGCCCGAACTGGCCGCCGAGTGGGAAAAGCACGGCCTGCCCCGGCGCATTGACCTTTCCGCGTTCGATAAGCTGGTGTTCGTCTCCTACACCATCAATGCGTTCAGCGCCTTTGCCATCATGCGCGATCATGTGGTGTCAGGCTGGAACGATGGTGCGTTTCTGGTCAAGCGGCTCAATTCGTTGTCAGGGGGTCCGGGGGATCGCAGGCTGATGACAGCGGCCGTTTTCAAGGCCTGTCTGGCGGACCTCATTCGGGAAAACCACACCTATCAGTTTGTGGATCACATCCGCAAACACAGCGACCTGCCGATCGTGGTGGTACCGGCGCCCTATCTTGCGGAAGACGCGCCCAAGCAGCGGTTAAGGCTTTGGGGGCTCAAGCAGGTGTTGCGAAAGAACGACGGCGTTGCACTTGCTCAGGCCCTGCAGGAGGCACATGAGATTGCCTTCGCGCCGTTCTCTGGCGTGACCTTGCTGCGCCAACCGGAACAGACCGTCGTGCGTGGTTGTTTGACCAAGGAAGAATACCGCGAAGGCGCGCGGCGTTTCGGGACGCAAGCGGCGCAAAGTGCGGACGACATCATGCATGCAGGCCCCTTGTTGGGGCGTCTTTTTTTGACGGAAATCTGCAAGGCCAGCCCAGAGGATTGAAGCGCGCGCAGTGCGATGCGCCGTCAACTCCCATCATTTTTCTACAAAATTTAATATAATAAAATCAATAGGTAAGACGGTTTTTCGTTAGGCTCAACTTAACCAGCCAACTGTATCCAAGCCCAAACAGAGGGCTAGAACAGATCATGGCAATACCGGTATTCATCTTGGCGGGCCAAAGCAACGCGTCCGGACTTTCTTATGAAATCGAAACGGCGCTGGAGGACCGGTACGGAGCGGATAATTACGAGCTTCTGAGCGTCTTTTCACCCGGCGCGCCGCTGACCCGCGAACGCGAAGACCGCCCCGACTGGAGCGATCCGACCGAGATGCGCGAGGAACTGACCACAGGTATGATCAACGCACTCAACGAAGATCCTGACCACGTCATCGGGGGCATGATCTGGATTCAGGGCGAGGCTGACACATACTATACTGCCGGCGCGACAAGATACGGTGATGAACTAGAGACCCTGATCGACGATTTGCGGGACGATGTTGCAGACGCAATGGGCGACCGCGAAACGGGTTTGGATGTCGCCCCCGTGACGATCCTTGAACTGTCCGACAACGCCCCCGCTGCCTCGGAACGTGCGGCATGGGACAGGGTCATTTCCGAACAAAGGGACGTCGCTGAAGCCGACCCTCTGATCACAACTCTTGATCCCGATGCGGTTGCCGAAGACGCAGACATCCCTCCGGCGGCCATGTTCGAAGACGACCTGCATTATCAAGACGACTTCCAATTCCTGCTTGCCGACGAACTGGTTGAGACAATGAGCCCCCCGATTTCGTTCGGAATAGGCGAGGAAGACATGCCGTCCGAAACCCCGATTGTTGATCCGGCCACACCCGCCGATGATCCGCAGGAACCCGTCGAAGAGCCGACACCTACTGTGCCCGAACCCGACATGCCCACCGCAGAACCCAATCCCCCTGTTGTGGAACCCGACGTCATCGTTGCCGAGCCGGACATCCCCACGGCGGAACCGAATTTCCCCGCGGTGGAACCGGATGCGCCGTCAGACGAACCGATCATCCCCGTTGTGGAACGGTTTGCGCCAGAGCTTGAAGAAGAGAATAACACTTTCGATGCGTTTGAAGATGACAGTGGCTTTGGTGATTTGGCGTGGATATTTGCGTTCCTGCCTTTCATTGGTCTGCTGGGATGAGGTCGCACCGCACAAATCAAGCTGACCGGCCCCTGCAATCAACCCGCTTCACCCGCGGCAATCTTCAAGACAGCTTTGCAATGTACAGGCTGCCCCACCCCCGACGCGTTCGGAGCCGCGTTCAGCATGCGCGACGTTCAGCCGTTATAGGTCTTTCCGAAAAGAGCAGATCACGACATTGATCAGGCTTAAGCTGGAAGACCCATCCGCCAAACAGATCGGCGGCTGAGCCATCAGCAATCTCTCATCCTGATGCCCTCTGTCGCGCAGCTGTTGGGACAATC
>CALAIJ010000241.1 GCA_937923365.1 uncultured Sulfitobacter sp. | reverse complement strand
ATGAACATAGTCGCTGCTGGTTTCCTCGCCCAACCGCTGGGCACGATCATGGAAGGTGCCCTCGCCCTGGGCCAGCATCTGGAAGGCTGCGCGCAGTGCGGTAATGTCGGAACGCGCGACGCCCCGCCGTTTGAGCCCCACAAGGTTGAGCCCATCAAGATCACCGCGGGGCGCTTGCACCAGCCCGTAGGGGATCACGTCATTTGTGACCATCGTCACGGCGCCGACGATAGCGCCATGGCCAACCCGAACCCATTGGTGGATGCCGGACAACCCGCCGATGATAACGTCGTCTTCGATCACGCAATGGCCTGCGACGGCAGCGGAATTCACGACGATCACACGGTCGCCAACGATGGCATCATGGGCAATATGACATCCGGCCATGAACAATCCGTCGTCGCCCACGCGCGTTACGCCACCACCACCTTCGGTGCCGCAATTCATGGTGACATGCTCGCGGATGCGGTTGCGCGCGCCAATCTCGAGGCGGCTGGCCTCTCCCTTGAACTTGAGGTCCTGTGGAATCTCACCAATGACCGCAAAGGGAAAGATGACCGTCCCTGTGCCGACGGTGGTCTGGCCGGTGACAACCACATGGCTCTTGAGCTCCACCTCCGCCCCCAGAACCACATCGGGGCCAATGACACAAAACGGGCCGACGCGGGCAGACGGGTCAATCTGCGCCCCGTCCTCGATCACCGCTGAAGGGTGGACATTGCTCATGAAGGCTCCGCTGGCAGATCAAGCATGGCCATAAACTCTGCCTCTGCGGCCATTTCGCCCTCGACCGTGGCGACACCGCCAAATTTCCAGATTTTGCCACCGGGCTTGCCGCGCAAAGTCTTGAGGTCCATCCGCAATACATCACCGGGCACAACTTTGCGGCGGAACTTACATTTGTCGATGGACATAAAGTAAATGAGCATCTCTTTGTCGGCCATATCAAGGGCTGTCCCCACCATAACCCCTGCTGTCTGCGCCATCGCCTCGACAATGGTGACACCGGGCATGATGGGCGTGCCGGGAAAGTGGCCTTGGAAATGCGGCTCGTTCATGGTGACGTTCTTGTACCCCACAGCAGAGGCCGTGCCTGCAATCTCTTCGACCTTATCGACCAGCAGGAACGGATAGCGGTGCGGCAAGATGCGTTGGATCAACTGGATGTCGGCGCTGCGAATGTCATCGCTCATGAGAATTGTCCTTTTCTTTGAAGGGCTAACAAACCGCGCCCTTAACGGCAAGTTTTGCGTCTAGTCACCACCATTGCCCAAAGTTTCGTCGAGCAAGGCAATGGCATCCTCGGTAATCTCGATTGCGGCGGCACTGACAAAGACGGAGCGGCGCTCAAGAATAACGGCGGCCCCTGCGTCGCGCATCAACTTTTCCAGCACGGGGGCTGCGGCGGCCAGAAACACTTCGCGTGCGCGCTCCAACTCTTCGTTGATGGCGCGGCCTTTGGCGGTCTGCGCGGTGCGGGTATCTTGCACCTTGGCGTCGAAGGCATCGGCAAGATCGCGAAACTCCTCAGGTGTGAGCGTGGCGCGCTGTTCGGTGAGCGCCAGTTCTTCGGCCTCAAGATCAGCCTCGATCTGGCGATTCTCTGTGCTGAGTTCTGTGCCGCGGGCTTCTGCCTCTGCTGCGACACGCCGCCCAAAGGCGCTTTCGCGAAACAGCCGCTCGGAATCGATCGTCAGCACCGGGCTGATGACACTGCCCCGCTCTAGCGGGGGTGACGTGGAAGTTTGGGTGAAACCCGGCGCGGGCCCCATAAGGCCCACCGCCAAAACGCAGGTTAAGATACGCCTGTACACTTTAGAAAATGGTACGCAGCGTGACCTCAAAGTTCTGTTCCTTGTCAAAGGTCTCGCTTTTGAGCGCCTTGGAGAAGTTGAACTGGATCGGCCCGACGGGCGTGTCCCAGAATACCGTCACCCCAAGAACATGACGGAACGAGCCACCCTCGCCCACGACATCTACGCCATTCTGGTACGGCGTATCGCTGAGATCCCAAAGATTACCAACATCATAGAAAACGCCGCCGGAAAGACCGTATTCTTCGGGCAGCCCCAAGGGGAATTCCGCCTCGAAGCGCGCGGTAAGATAGATGTTGCCCCCCAGCGCGTCGTTGACGCCGGTGCCAGCATTGACCTCACGCGGACCAATACCACCTGGCTCAAAGCCGCGCATCGTGCTTGGCGCCAGCAGGAAACGGTCGATGACCCTGTTGGAGCCTTCGCTCCAGGCAAGGGCACCACCTTCAAGCGTGGCACGCAGCGTGACTTCTTCGTTCAGAATTTTCTTTTCACCAATCAGCTTGGCGACGCTTTTGACGTACTTGGAATCGCCCCCAAGACCAGCAAAGTCCTGACTGAACTGGAACAATACGCCCTGTGTCGGATCCAGCCCGCTGATGCGCGTATCATAGGTGTATTGGTACCCGATAGCGGACGAAAACTGGCGACCCGCCGCAACATCGGTGGCAACGGAAGACCCATAGGTGATCGTATCGCGGCCCACCATTTCATCGGCCAGTGCGGTGTAGCGCACCTGCAAACGGCCGTTTTCGCTGACGGGGAAAGTCAGGCTGGGGCGGAAGAGCAGACGTTCGGTGTCGAACTCGTTGAAGGTCGAATTCGTCTCTGCGTAGTCAAGCTGCAATCCAAGGGCCAAATCGCGGCCCAGCAAGGCAGGCTCGATAAAGTTCACGCCGTACCGTGTGGCCTCTGACGCGGTGGAGACATTGAGCGACAGCTTTTGACCACGGCCAAGGAAGTTTTCCTCGTTAAAGCTGATCGCGACCCCGATACCGTCATTGTTGGAGAACGAGCCACCAAAGTTCAACGCACCGGTTGGCTTTTCTTCCACGTCCACGTCAACGACCACCTGCTCGGGCGAGGAGCCTTCGCGGGCGTTCACATCAGCCTTGCCGAAATAGTCGAGCGCACGAATACGCTCGGCAGATTCGCGGATTTCACGTGGATTGAACGGGTCACCCTCGACACTGTCGAACTGGCGACGGATCACACGGTCCAACGTCGAGGTGTTGCCCTCGATGTCGATCCGCTCGACAAAAATACGCTCACCGCGCGAGATGCGGTAGGTGATGTCCAACGTCAGATCCCGCTCATTGCGGGTGATGACGGGCTCCACCCGCATAAAGTCGACACCGTCGCGAATGCCCTGCCGCTCAAGACGTGAAATGTCACGCTCGACCAGAACGGGGGAATACACGCCACCGGGGCGCGTTTTCACAATCCGCTGGTAGGTTGCCGCATCCACGCCGTCCATTTCAGAGACAACCGTGATGGCACCAAACTTGAACTGCTGACCTTCGGTGATGTTGTACTGAACAAAATAACCATCGCGGTTCTCGGTCAGTTCGGCATTCACGGCCTGCGTGCGGAAATCGACGTATCCGCGAGAATAGTAGAAATCCTGCAACAACTGCTGGTCTACCGTGATCCGGTCTTCGACAAAGGTGTCGCGCTTGACCAGACGGCGGAAAAGGCCCGCCTGTTTGGTGCCCAGAATACGGCGCAAGCGACGGTCGGAATAGACGCGGTTGCCGGCAAAGCTCAGACGCTCGATCTCGACGTTGTCGCCTTCGAAGATTTCAAACACCAGATCGACACGGTTCTGGCTGCGGCGGATGATGCGCGGGTTGACGCGCGCGGCGATCCGGCCTTCGTTGGCATAGGCCTCGGAAATGAGTGCTGCATCGGCTTCAGCCTGCGCGGGATTGAACACGCGACGCTCGGAGGATTTGACAAGCTGCGTCAGCACAGCATCCTTGATCCGCTTGTTACCTTCAAAGCGCACACGGTTGAGCGTGGGCAGTTCGGTGACTTTGATCACCAGCGTGCCACCGCGCGGCTCAATGGATACCTTTTCGAACAAACCCGAGTTCTGCAGGTTCTGATAGGCGTCGTTCAACTGGCCACCCGACAGGGCCCCGCCACGCCTGATTCCGGCACTCGACAAGATGGCGCTGTCGCCAATCCGCTCGTTGCCCTGAATAACAATCCGGTTGAAATTGTACTGCTGTGCAAAAACCTGGCCCGCAGGAGCCATCCAAGCAGTTGAAATCAGGGCACAAAATGAGGCCCCTCTAAGCAGCTTGGAAAGTGATTTTCTGTTCGCCTGTGTCGAGAGCGCAGCGCTCTCACCCCAAAGTCTCATGGTTCAAACCCATCTTGCGACATCTATTGGCCTACTGAGTACGCCGCTCGCGTGTGATTGTCAAAAGCTACAAACACGAAAACACCGCTTGTTACTGCGGCGTTACAACCTGAAACATCTATATGTGGTGACCGAACCGTTAGAGCGAGCCGACGAAGGCACCCGCCGCCAATGCAAACATGATCGTGCAAAGGTACAGCACACGGTCCCAGTTCAGGTCCATGATCAGTCGAAAGCTTCGGTACGAACTATGAATGGCTTGCATCGTGCACTCCTTGGTAACTGTCCTCAGCTACCAAGGGATTAAGGCATCAGTTTGACGAATTGTGGCGAAAATGGGGCAAATGCCCCCTATCGCTAAGGCATCCGCGTCTGATCGGATTACGGACAGAACAGATCGTTCCCCAATGCGAAGACCATCAGACACAGCACCATCGCCAGTCCCATCGTCATCAGCAGGCGTTGCGCCCCATCACTGGGGGGTTTCCCGCGCATGGCCTCATAGGCGTAAAACACCAGATGACCCCCATCGAGCGCCGGAATGGGAAAGAGGTTCAACAGGCCCACAGCAGTGCTGATCACGGCGATGAAATAGATATATGTCTCAAGCCCTTGGCGCGCCATCGCCCCCGAGGTCTGGGCAATGCCCAAAGGTCCGCTCAGGTTACAGGTGCTGAGCGATCCGGCTATCATCTGTCCCAGCCCATTGATGGAACTGTTCACGATGCGCCATGTGCTGGCAACGCTGCCGCTGATCGCTTCGCCGACGTTGGGCGTGGTGGTTGCAGGCTCGAACGCCATGCCGCTGATAATCCCGATGCGCATGTGGCGGGTGAACGTACCATCGTCCTGCGGCTCATCCGATGCTTTGGGCGTCATGGTGAATTGCGACACCACGCCATCGCGCCAGACATCCAATTGCAAAGGCGTGTCTTCGGCCAAAGTCACCGCCTCTTGCAGTTGCGAGAAGGCAAAGACAGGCGTGCCGTCAATGGCCGTGATGACGTCACCGGGCAGCAAGCCTGCCTCATAGGCGGCAGAGCGCGGTACAACCTGGCCGACAAGCGTGGGCTGCAGGTAAGGACCTGTAACTGTCAGCGCATCCCCTGCCCGCTCCACCCCGAAATCGAGCGTGGGCTGCACGGGCACGGCTTTCAGAAACGCCGCATAGCCGGGACCATCCTCGACCGAGGGCACCTCCAATCCGGCAACCGACGTGATGATGTCCCCTTGCTGCAATTCCAGACCGGGCTGCGGCAGCGGCCGCATCTCACCCACGGTCAGCGGGTCTTTGGAAACCCCTGCAAACATGGCCAGACAGAAGAAAACGATGATCGACAGGGCAAAATTGAACACAGGGCCCGCCGCCACAGTCAGCGAGCGTGCCCACAAGGGTGCCCCATGCATGGTATGGCGCAGGGCTGCGGGGTCATCCTCGACGGCGGCCATCGCCTCTTCGTCCTTGCCGGATGCGGCATTGGCATCGCCCGCAAACTTGACGTAGCCGCCAAAGGGCAAGGCCGCGACCTGCCAGACGGTGCCGTCCTTGCCGACGCGACTTGCCAGAACGGGACCAAAGCCAAGGCTGAACACATCCGCCTTGATGCCCGTCCATTTGCCAACAATGTAATGGCCGTACTCGTGGATCGCCACGATCACCGAAAGCGCAATGACGAAAACCACGAAGGTCCATACACCGCTGCCGAATTGTCCCAGAATATCCACGTTACTGCCCTGCTCTTTTATCTATGGCGGTCCATGCCGCTGTCCGTGCGAGATGGTCTACATGCGCGACGTTATCAAGGGTCATGGTGGCAGCAATAAGGCCATTCTCCCCTGACAGTTGCGTCAAAGTGTCCTCAACCACCTCGGCCATATGCGGAAACCGGATGCGGCCTGCGATAAACCCGTCAAGTGCTGTCTCTTTAGCGGCGTTGAACACGGCCCCTGTCAGCCCCCCTGCGGCCATGGTTTCGCGGGCAAGACGCAGCGCGGGCCAGCGTGCTTCGTCAGGCGCGCGGAACTCAAGCTGGCCGATGGCGGCAAGATCCAGCCGCTCAACGGGCAGTGTTTCCCGCTTGGGGTGATGCAAGGCATAGCCGATCGCATGGCGCATATCGGGTGGGCCGACATGGGCCATCAGCGCCCCGTCATTGAACCCCACCAATGCGTGGATCAGGGACTGCGGGTGGATAATCACCTCGATCTGGTCAGGATCAACGGCGAAAAACTCCCGCGTCTCAATGACTTCCATGGCTTTGTTAAACAACGTGGCGGAATCGATGGTGATCCGCTGCCCCATGTCCCAATTGGGGTGGGAGGAGGCTTGCTCCAGCGTGGCATCGGCCAGCTGCGCCAGAGGCCAGTCGCGAAACGCGCCGCCGGATGCGGTGATGATGATGCGCTCCACCGCCGTCATATCCTCGCCCTGCAAGGCCTGAAAAATCGCGGAATGCTCGGAATCGACAGGCAGGATCTGCGCGCCATGCTGTTTTGCGGTCGCAAGCAGCAACTGCCCTGCACAGACCAGCGATTCCTTGTTGGCCAGCGCCAGAGTGGCGCCGTGTTTCAGCGCCTCCATCCCCGGTGCCAGACCGGCAGCGCCGACAATGGCCGACATGGTCCAGTCTGCAGGGCGTGCGGCGGCCTCGGTGATGGCGGCCTCCCCTGCGGCAGCCTCGACCCCGCTGCCTTGCAAAGCAGCGCGCAGGTCTTCTAGGCGGTCTTCATGGGCGGTGACCGCAATCTGCGCACCCAACCGCGTCGCATCTGCCGCCAATTGCCCGATATTGCCCGCACCCGTCAGGGCAACCACATCATAGGTATCCGCGTTACGCGCAATCAGATCGACCGTGTTCTGCCCGATGGAGCCTGTGGCCCCCAGAATGCTGACCCTGCGCATGGCGCCTAGCCAAGACCGGGGGGAAAGCCCACGGCCTGCCCGATGATCAGCAAGAACAAAGACGCACCCAGCATGCCGTCAAAACGGTCCATCAGCCCGCCGTGCCCGGGGATCAAGTTGGAGCTGTCTTTGACACCCATCTGCCGCTTCATACCGGATTCAGCAATATCACCGATCTGGGAGGCCATTGAAATTGCGACAGAAATACCGATCAACTGAACGCTGGTTTCAAACGCTATGACAAAGATCAGGCCAACCACTGCCGCCCCGATCCAGCCCGCAATGGTGCCGGCCCAGGTCTTTTTGGGGCTAACAGCCGGCCAGAACTTGGGCCCCCCAAAATAGCGCCCTGCGAAATAGCCCGCCACGTCTGTGATCACCACGACCAACACCAGCCACAACAACCAGCCAAACCCCATGTCATCGCGCACCTGCATCATGCCAAAGCCTGCCAGCAGGATCATCACGCTGAAAGCAATGTAGATGGTGCGGTTTTCCGATAACTGGCCAAAGCCGATCAGCGCAGGTGCCAGCAACACTGGCAGCGCAAAGCCCACGGGCAGGTAGATCGCCAGAAACACCGCCGCCCCTGTCAAAGCGCCCAATTGCAACTGAAGATCGCGCTTGCCGGGGCGCAGCATGCCGACCAGCTCCCAGACCATCAGGCCACAGGTGATCGCGACAAGCAGGTGCCAGACGTGCCCCCCTGCCCAGATCCCCAAAAGGCCCACGACAATCATCGCAGCCCCCGAGATCATGCGGGCATCAAGGTCTGACCAATTTGGTGTCTCCGCCATCTGGGCCTCCGTCGTTTCAGGTCTTTACCGCGCCAAAGCGGCGGTCGCGGCCGCCATAGGCGGCACACAGGCGGC
The DNA here is from genome assembly GCA_937923365.1 of uncultured Sulfitobacter sp. Lineage (GTDB taxonomy): Bacteria > Pseudomonadota > Alphaproteobacteria > Rhodobacterales > Rhodobacteraceae > Sulfitobacter. Next base: position 3,093 of record CALAIJ010000241.1, on the reverse strand, counting down.
CAAACTCATCCTTGCGGAAGTCAGGCCAAAGTGTGTCGATGAATTCGTATTCCGCATAGGCCGACTGCCACAGCAGAAAGTTGGAAATTCGCGCCTCGCCGCTGGTGCGGATCACAAGGTCGGGATCAGGTAAAACATAGGTATCCAAGTATCTTGGCAGCGTTTCTTCATCCACCTTGTCGGGATCAAGCCGCCCTTCGGCCACGTCGCGGGCCAGCCGTTTGGTTGCGCGTGCAACCTCATCACGCCCACCGTAGTTCAGGGCGATGGTCAGATGCACGCGGGTGTTATGCGCGGTGGCCTGCTCCAGATCGTTCATCATTTTGATCAGTTTGTCGTCAAGCCGCACACGGTCGCCAATAAACCGGACCCGCACGCCAAATTCGCTTAAGGAACGTGTTTCTTTGGTGATGTAACGCCGAAACAGGCTCATCAGGCCCGCAACCTCGACCTGCGTGCGCTTCCAGTTCTCGGTGGAGAAGGCAAAGATCGTCAGATATTCGACCCCGAAATCCGGACAGGCCTCGACCACTTCGCGCACCCGCTTGGCCCCTGCATGGTGTCCGAACAGGCGCGGGCGGCCGCGCTGCGTGGCCCAGCGGCCATTGCCGTCCATAATGATCGCCACATGGCGCGGCCCGCCCGGCAGCACACTGGTGTCAGGGGATTTGGGGTCATGTTTCATAAAGTGCGTTCAACATCGTTACCTGTAAAAATACGAGGACCCACCAAAGGCGCGCCCTCAAAAGCAAAACGCCCCGAAACGGGGCGCTTTCCAAGTCAGACCTGCATGATCTCGGCTTGTTTCGTTTCAAGCTGGGTGTCGATCTGGCCGATAAAGTCGTTTGTCATGTCCTGCACGGCCCCTTCCCAGAATTTCTGATCGTCCTCGGACATGCCGTCGCCCTTGGCTTTCTTGATCTGGTCCATCCCGTCGCGGCGGACGTTGCGGATGGAGACCCGTGCGTTCTCTGCGTAACCGCCCGCCACTTTGCTCAGCTCGCGGCGGCGCTCTTCGTTCAGTTCGGGGATCGGCAGCATGATGATGGTGCCATTGAGTTGCGGATTGATGCCCAAGCCGCTTTCACGGATCGCTTTTTCGACCTTGCCGACCAGCCCTTTGTCCCAGACATTGATTGTGACCATCCGCGGCTCTGGCACGTTAACGGTGCCAACCTGATTGATCGGGGTCATCTGCCCGTATGCGTCGACCATCACCGGCTCCAGCATGGAGGCAGAGCCGCGACCGGTCCGCAGGGAGGCAAATTCAGTACGCAAAGAGGCAATCGCCCCTTTCATACGGCGCTCAAGATCATCGGTATCGAGCATAAAATCGTCGGACATGTGTACCCCTGTGTGGCTGTTTTCAGCTTTTTAACTGGTATAGATCATCCCACCGCCAAAAGGCTAGTGCGCAATCGTGCAAGTCTTGTGCAGTTATCCCTGCACCCGCGTATAGGTGCCTTCACCTGCCAGAATGCCTTTGAACCCGCCCGGCTCATCCAGCGAGAAGACGATGATCGGCAGGTTGTTGTCGCGCGCCAGCGCAATGGCAGAGGCATCCATGACCCCCAGCCGCTTTTGCAGCACATCATCATAGCTGACCGTGTCATAGCGCACCGCATCGTCGTGTTTGGCGGGGTCCTTGTCATAGACACCGTCTACCTTGGTGCCTTTAAAGATCGCCTCGCAGGACATCTCATTGGCGCGCAGGGTCGCGGCTGTGTCGGTGGTGAAATACGGATTGCCCGTGCCTGCCGCAAAGATGCAGACGCGCTTTTTCTCAAGGTGGCGCACGGCACGGCGGCGAATGTAGGGTTCGGCCACTTCGTTCATGGTGATGGCCGAAATAACGCGGGTATGGATGCCCAAGCCTTCAAGCGAGGACTGCATCGCAAGCGCGTTCATCACCGTGGCCAGCATGCCCATGTAATCCGCTGTTGTCCGCTCCATCCCTTGGGCAGAGCCCTGAAGCCCGCGAAAGATATTGCCCCCGCCGATGACCATGCATATCTCGACGCCCATCTCGTGCACGGTCTGCACTTCGCGCGCAATCCGCTCGACCGTGGGGGGGTGCAGGCCAAAACCCTGATCGCCCATCAGCGCCTCCCCTGAAATCTTGAGCATCACACGGTTGAAAGTGGCTTGGGGGGCATCGCTGGGCATCAATCGGGCCTTTCGGGCAAGGGTGTTTGCGTTTGACGTGCAAACTGTCGCAAATGGGGCCAAGGTTCAATCCGCCAAGTGAGGGGCACCCCTGCAAAATGCACGCTTTTGCCGACCAGATGCGCGATTTATCGCCCCAGGCGCCCGTGATGATTGCGGGGCCCACGGCCTCGGGCAAATCCGCGCTGGCGCTGGAGATCGCCGAGCAGCAGGGCGGCGTGATCGTCAATGCGGATGCCAGTCAGGTTTACGCCTGCTGGCGGGTCCTGACGGCGCGGCCCTCCGAGCAGGAAGAAGCCCGCGCGCCCCACGCCCTCTATGGCCACGTGGCCGCGACCGACGATTATTCCACCGGACATTGGCTTCGCGAGGTTGAGGCCCTGATGCAAACCGGCATCCGGCCCATCATCACAGGCGGCACCGGTCTTTACTTCGCGGCCCTGACCCAAGGGCTAGCGCATATCCCCCCCACACCCGCTAAGGTGCGTGCCACAGGGGACGAATTGGACATCATCCAGATGCTGGCCGCCCTTGACCCTGTCACAAAGGCGCGCATCGACACCGCAAACCGCGCCAGAGTACAGCGCGCATGGGAGGTCTGGACCGCCACAGGGCGCGGGCTTGCCGCATGGCAGGACGACACCGGCCCCCCTGCCTTGCCGCTGGACCGCGCCGCCGCCTTCTACTTTGATGTGGACAAGGACTGGCTGAACGCCCGCATTGCCAAACGGTTCGACTTGATGCTGGCTGAAGGCGCGTTGGACGAAGCGGCAGCCTTGCACGCCATGTACGATCCGTCCTTGCCTGCCCACCGCGCCATCGGCGTGCCGGAATTGATGGCGCATCTGGACGGGGTTTTGACGCAGAATGAGGCGCGCGAACGTGCCGTCATTGCCACGCGACAATACGCCAAACGGCAACGCACAT
>CALAIJ010000240.1 GCA_937923365.1 uncultured Sulfitobacter sp. | reverse complement strand
CCGCCGACAAGGCTGAAACCTGTGAGGGAGACAACCGCATCAACGCCGCCAAAGTAGGCGTCCATCGCAGGGCGGCCATCAAGACCCCCTGCAAAGGTGGGCACAACATTCAGGCCGCGCGCTTCTAACGTGCGAATGACGTGATCGTAATGCGCTGTATCTCCGGCAAGGATGTAGCTGCGCAGCATCAACAGACCGATGGTGGCGCCCGCGTGGCGCGGCGGCAACGCGGCAATATCTGTGGTGATATGCGTTGAAGGCAGATCGGGATGATAGATGCCGACATCGGGATATTCGACGGGCAAGGCCACATCGTCGCCCTGCCATTCGATCCGGTGCGCATAGCGCGACACAAGGAACCGCACGAGGTTCTCGATGTTTTCGTCTGACCCACCCAGCCAGTACTGCATGGACAGGAACCACGCGCGCAGGTCTTGCGATTTGCCTGGGATCAAACGCAGCAACTTGGGGATGCGGCGCAGCATTTTCATCTGGCCAGCACCGGCGGAGCCGCCCTTTTTGGCGGGCTTCAGCTTTTTCAACAACGCCATCGCCCCCGTGGCAGGGCGCGACATGTCCAGATCGCCCATCCGTGTCAGCTTGACGATTTCGGTATCAGCGATGATGCCTACCATGGCGTCACAATCGTCGCGGCGGGCTTTGAGATCGGGCAGGATTGCCTTGATGTGGTCTTCAAGGAAGATCACGGAAGAGATGATGATATCCGCTTGGGCGATGTCTGCACGTGCCGCTTCCAGTGCTGCATCGTCCTTGCCCCACTCAGCAGCCGCATGAATGGTCAGCTGCAAGCCGGGATAGGCCTGCGCCAAACGTGGTGCGGCCCGCGCAGCAGGGCCTGCCGCGTGGCGATCCAACGTCATCAGAACGACGTTGTAGGGCTTATGCATCACGTCATCGCGCAAAGTGGGCCTTCGCTTCGTAGAGGGTGTCCAGACTGATTTCGCGCAGTCCTTTTTCGGTGGCATAGGTTTCGGTGTTCCGGCGTGCCTTGCCGCGGACAAAGAACGGGATCTTCTTCAATTCACGTTCTGCCAAATCAAGCCAGATGACCTCGCCAGTGGTGGCGGGTTCCGGTGTAGCCTCAACCGGTGCAGGCGCGCCTTGCTTTTGCGGGGCGTGGCCACCGTGGTGGCTGGGACCTGCGGCATCGTTGAACTCGAAATCCTCGCGGAACATGTGCAACAGGTGCTCTTCGAGGCCCATGACCAGCGGGTGTACCCAAGTGTCAAAGATGACATTGGCGCCCTCGAACCCCATCTGTGGGGAATAGCGTGCGGGGAAATCCTGCACGTGTACGGGTGCGGAAATGACGGCGCATGGAATGCCCAAACGCTTGCCGATGTGCCGCTCCATCTGGGTGCCAAGGATCATCTCGGGCTGCAATTCCTCGATGGCCCGCTCGACTTCGAGATAGTCGTCAGTGATCAGCGGGGTGACGCCGAACTCTTTGGCCAGCGCGCGCACAGGGCGGGCAAACTCACGGTTGTAACAGCCAAGCCCCGCGACCTCGAAGCCCATCTCGTCACGGGCAATCCGCGCGGCAGTCAGCACATGGGTGCCGTCGCCAAAGATGAACACGCGCTTGCCTGTCAGATAGGTGGAATCAACCGAACGCGACCACCAGCTTTGACGCAGGCGGTCGGTATCAAGCTCTGCGGTTGATCCGCTGAGGGCGCGAACCTCGGCAATAAAGTCATGGGTGGCGCCTGCCCCGATGGGGATCACTTTGGTGAAGGGTTGGTCGAACGTCCGCTCGCAATAACGCGCGGTCTGCTCACCCGTCTCGGGGTAAAGCAGCACGTTGAAATGCGCCTGACCCATCTTGGTGATGTCGGTGGGCGTAGCCCCCATGGGTGCTGTCACATTGACCTCGATCCCCAGCTCATAAAGCAGGTTGGTGATCTCTTGCACGTCGTCACGGTGGCGAAAGCCAAGGGCGGTTGGCCCGATGATATTGCAGCTGACCCGCGCAGTCTTTTCCATCGGCTTGGCCAGATGGCGCACGATCTGAAAGAACGTCTCATCCGCGCCAAAGTTTTCCTTGCGCTGATAGCTGGGCAATTCGAGCGGGATCACCGGAACAGGCAGACCCATTGTTTCGGCCAGACCGCCGGGATCGTCCTGAATCAACTCGGCGGTACAGGATGCGCCAACGATGATCGCTTCGGGCTTGAAGCGATCATAGGCATCCTGACAGGCTTTCTTGAACAGCCCCGCCGTGTCGCTGCCCAGATCGCGGGCCTGAAAGGTCGTGTAGGTCACCGGCGGGCGGTGATCGCGGCGCTCAATCATGGTAAACAGCAGATCGGCGTAGGTGTCGCCTTGGGGGGCGTGCAGCACGTAATGCAGGCCCTTCATGCCAGTGGCGACGCGCATGGCACCTACATGGGGCGGTCCCTCATATGTCCAAACGGTAAGCTTCATTGTGCGACCTCGCGCATCGTCGGATCGCTTGCGGCGATCCCTTCATGCTTGAGCAGGCCCTTGCGGCGGAGCGGGCGCGCAAAGAGGGAGGCCAGATCGCCTGCCTGTTCGTAGAAATGAACAGGCGTGAAGACCAGCTCGATGGCCCATTTGGTGGACAGACCTTCGGCCTCCAGCGGGTTGGCAAGGCCAAGACCGCAGACCGTCAGATCCGGGCGCGCTTCGCGGCAACGGTCCAGTTGCAAATCGACGTCCTGCCCTTCAGAGATTTGCGGGCCTTCCGGCAGCAGGTCCAGATCGGGGCCGTGGATGCTGTCGTGAATGTAGGGCATGCCAACCTCGACCGCGGTCATCGCGCATTCACGCGTCAGAAACCGTGCAAGTGGCACTTCCAACTGGCTGTCGGGAAAGAAGAAGACAGACTTGCCATTTAGCGGCTCTGACGCCTGTGCAATGGCAGCGCGAGCGCGGCGACGCGGGGCGTCGGTGACGGCTTTGAACGTTTCGTCTGAAACACCGAACTGGGCGGCAATGGCGGCCAGCCAAGCGGTTGTGCCTTCCTCGCCAAAGGGGAAAGGCGCGGCAATATGCGTGGCACCTCGACGCTCGAGGGCTGCATGGGTGTCCGCAAGGAAAGGCTGCGTCAGCGCAAAGACCGTGTTGGGGCCGATGCCTGTCTCCACATCCAGTGAACGGGCAGGCAGCAGCCGCACAGGACCAACGCCAAGACCGTCAAGCAGCGCCATCATCTGGTCCTCGACCACATCCGGCAAGGCGCCGACGACCAGCAGCTCACGCTCTTGCGTTTTGGGCAGCACGGGCACCATGGAGGCCAGACAGGCGTCTTCGCCTTGGGTAAACGTCGTCTCGATCCCGGAACCGGAGTATTCCAGCACGCGCACCTTGGGGGCGAACTGTTGCGTCAGGCGTTCGGCGGCACGGCTCAGGTCCAGCTTGATCACTTCGGACGGGCAGGAACCCACAAGGAAAAGCTGGCGGATGTCGGGGCGGCGTGCCAGCAAAGTTTCCACTTCGCGGTCCAATTCGGCATGGGCATCGTTCAAACCGGCCAAATCTGATTCTTCGAGAATCGCCGTGCCGAATCTTGGTTCCGCAAAAATCATCACCCCAGCCGCGCTTTGCAGCAGGTGCGCGCAGGTGCGGGACCCGACCACCAGAAAGAACGCATCCTGCATTTTGCGGTGCAGCCAGATGATGCCTGTGAGACCGCAAAAAACCTCGCGCTGGCCGCGCTGTTTAAGAACCGGTGCAGCGCGGCATCCGACGCTGGGTGGCGGGGTGAATTGATCGGTCATACGGGCACCTCTGCTTGCAGGCGCGCAACGCGCAGTTTCCATAGAAATTGACCTGCATTCAGGACGTAGGCCCCATAAGCTGCCAGAGCGATAATCATGAGGGTCATGGGCGCCATACCACCCCAGAAAAGCCCATAGATATAAAGGGTATGCAGCGCGATGACTGCGAAACTGAACACGTCTTCCCAGAAGAACGCCGGGGCAAAAAGCCACTGGCCGAAGACCACTTTTTCCCAAATCGCGCCGGTCACCATAATCAGGTAAAGCGCGGCTGTTTTCAGCACGATGGACCACGTCGCAATGACGTAACCATCGCCGGTCAAAAGATAGCGCAGCACAAGGCCCAGCGAGACCAGAAAGATCAGAAATTGAACAGGGGCGAGGATGCCCTGCACCAAGGTCCAGACGGTGCCGTCACGACGGGCGCGTTGGGCTTGGGTGTAGAGCTGGCCAGCCTTCGGGCGCTGCGTATCGTGATATGTCATGAGCCCCCCTTGATCCGGCTGATTAATGAAAATCTGGCAGGATCGACTAAATGTGTCAACTTACACTTACACTTTGGAGCGTTATTTTCCAGACACTCCGCAGTCATTTGCGTCGATCACGCGGATTTGGGGGTAAATACTGTCAATATTATTTGACAACTGCGGTGGCCTCAGTGACGATAGCGCCGGCTCTACTAGGGCTTTTAAGCTACATTCTGCGCACTCTGAGCAATTTAAAGGGGGGGTCATGCAGCAACGCCTCCTAATTCCGGAACCCGAAACGACCTGCAAAGTCAGCAGGGTCGCCTTGCAGACGCTGGGTGTGCTTGCCCGCGACATGCGCCCCGCAGCACGTCAACCTCTGGAAAGCTATCTTGCCCAGATGCAGGCGGCCGTGCTGAACCCGCAGCGCACAGCACTGGACAAGCTGATTTTGGAGATGCGGACAGCCTTGATCCCGCCTGCCGAGATCGCTGAGAATTACGTGCCCACAGTGGCCCGTCGCCTTGGGGTCTGCTGGGTACAGGATACGCTGAATTTCCGGATGGTCAGCATCGGTTCGGCCCGCCTGCAATCATTGCTGTGGCGTCTTGAGGATCACGCAGACGATTACGCGCGGGCGACAGCACCCGATGCGCCAAAATTATTGGTGGGTGTCCCTGAAGGGTGCCAGCACACATTGGGCGCCACAGTTTTGGTTGGTCAGCTACGTCGCAGGGGTATCGGGGTCCGGTTCGAACTGGAACTTGCACCTTCTCTGCTTGATAATATCTTGGGAACTCAAGGGTATGCCGGTGTCCTGATTTCGGCGTCGACCCGCGAGAGCCTTGCCTCTCTGACCGATCTGGTGAATGTCGTCCGTCTGTCGCAGCCCGCAATGCCGGTCTTTATCGGAGGCAATGTTCTGGAACAGGACGTCAACATCGAGCAAATGACAGGTGCGGACCTTGCGACCAGCGAGGTTGACGTTGTATTGGACGCCTGTCGATTGGAACGCACGCAAGACACCACCCTTTTGCAGGATGCTGGATAACAGATGAAGCCACATGGCGAAATGTCCTGGACAAGCGGTTTGATCCCGATGATCGAGCCTGATGCCGTATCGGAAATCATCTCCCGTATTTCCGATATCGCCTTGGTATTGTCGCCTGCCGGGATCGTGCTGGGTGTGCTTAGCAACCCTGGTTTTCGATCACGCCTTGGTCTGTCGCGATGGGAGGGTGAGCCGCTGCGCGACCTGCTGACCGTCGAGAGCGTCAAGAAGCTGGACCAGCGGCTGGAAGAATTCCTCGACAGCGATACCGGAGCCGTCCGCGCGGTCGAGCTGAACCATTCTGCCAGTGGCGATCTGCCAGAGTTCCCCGTGCGCTACAGCTTTCACAACATTGGCAGTGGTGATTCGATTTTGCTGCTGGGCCAGGATCTGCGCCCCGTCGCCGAAATGCAGCAGCAACTTGTCGCGGCCCAGATCGCGCTTGAGAAAGATCACGAAGCCCAGCGCGCCTATGCCACCCGCCTGCGTGTTCTGATGGCCGAGATGGACGAGGGCACGCTTTTCGTGTCGGCTGACAACGGTCAGATCATCGATTGCAACCCTGCGGCATCCGCCGTTCTTGGACGTCCGCGCAATGATCTGGTGGGCAGTGCTCTGGCCGATCATGTGCAGGTGGAAAGTGACGGCACCTTGCTCGACACGTTGTGCCAGCGCGCAAATGCCAGCAAGTCCGCAAGCGTGACTGCCCAAAGCCGCGCGGGTGGCACGTTCGCGTTGCGCCCGACCCTGTTCCGCACAGCGGGCGCCCAGGTGCTGCTCTGCCGTTTGGGCAAACCCGACAGCATGACCCCCGTTGCGGACCGCCTGACCCAACAACTCGAAACCCTCTACGAGGCGGGCCCGGACGCGATGGTTTTCGTCACCCAGGGCGACATAATCCTAAGCGCCAACGAAGCCTTCCTTCGGCTGACCAATGTCGCCCAGAACGCAGCCCTCAAAGATCGCCAGATCACCGATTTTCTGGGACGCTGCGGTGTGGATATCAACGTAATGCGCGAGAACGCAGCCCGCACAGGCACCATGCGTATGTATGCCACGCGGATCATCAGCGAACATGGCACCGAAGTGCCCGTCGAGATTTCGACCACCTATATCAACACCGGATCAGAGCCTGTCTTTGCCCTTGTGATCCGCGATGCAAGTCGTGCCGAGGCCGTGCGCAACGCAGGTGGCCAGATTACCGACGTCGACATGCGCTCTGTCGTGGAACTTATCGGCAGCAACACCCTGAAGGGGATCGTCGCCAAGACCACGGACGTCATCGAAAAGATGTGCATCGAGACGGCAGTCGAACTGACATCGAACAACCGTGTGGCTGCTGCCGAAATGCTGGGCCTGTCGCGGCAGTCGTTCTATGTGAAACTGCGCAAGTACAACCTTCTCAAGAAAGAGGGCTAGGCCCCTCGTCTGACGCATGGAACGTCTGCGACAGACCTTGGAACCAGTTGATGAACGTCTTCTGCGCATCCGGGTGCGAAGATGTTCGGGCGGCCAGATAATACCCCTCATCCGCAGGCCAGGGCCCCAACGGCAAGATCTGTAAAAGCCCGCGTTTGACTGCTGGCATGGCGACCTGCGCATGGGTCAGCGCCACCCCTGCCCCCGCAACCGCCAGATCCACGGCAAGGCCGTGGGTGTCGACCAGTGTGGCGGGCTCCAACAACTTGGACAGCTTGGCCTCTTTCGCCATCGCGGCCCAACTGCGGGAAATGCCAACGGGCTGGATCAATGGCACATCGTGCAAGCCGGCAAGCCCTTTGTCCGCAGCTACCGCCTGTGCAACCTCGGGCGCGGCGACGGCCATCAGATAGGACGGCTCCAGCAAGTGGGCATCGTGGCCGGCAACACTCTGCGCGCCAAACCTGATTTCGATATCCGCCGTAGTGGTCGAAAAATCGTCGGGCCAGATCGTTGTGACCAGCTGGATGGCAATCTGCGGATGCGCTTGCTGGAAGGCGCGCAAAGCAGGGGCAATCAGCCACTGCGCGATGCTGGCACTGGTGGCAACGGTCAGTCGCGGTTTGCTCACGGCGGGTAAAAAGCGCTGCGTCGCGTGGTCCAGCTGCCCGATCGCAGCGGTGACATCGGGCAACAGCAAGCGGCCTGCATCCGTCAGGTGCAGCGTGCGTTTCGTGCGCACAAACAGCGGGCTTTCCAGCCGCCCCTCAAGGGCGCGCACATGCTGGCTGATCGCCGATTGCGTGACGCCCAGCTCATCCGCAGCACGGGTAAAGCTGAGGTGGCGGGCCGCTGCCTCAAACGCGCGGAACCATGTGAGGGGTGGCAAAGCCTTGGTCATAACCCATCCATTAGCATAACTTATGCTTTTGGATTATTTACTATCGTTTGTCCCAAGCCAAGCCCCGCAGTACATTTCCCGAAACACTGCCGGAGCACCCAATGACCCCAGAGATTCGCAAAATCGTCACGTATCAGGAAGATGTCCTGATCGAAGGTTTCAAACCCGCCGAAAATCCTTGGCGCATGTTTGCTGTCGCCGCTGTGCTGACAAACCCCTGGGCGGGGCGGTACGTCGAAGATCTCAAGCCCGAGATTCACGCCTTTGGCCCCGTTTTGGGTGAGATGCTGACCGACCGGATCGTCGATTTGGCAAGCGGTGGCGAGCAGATCGAAGCCTTTGGCAAAGCGGGCGTTGTCGGCCTGAACGGAGAGGTCGAGCATGCCTCTGGCCTGATCCACACATTACGGTTCGGGAACTTCTTCCGGCAGGCAGTCGGGGCAAAATCCTATCTGGCCTTTACCAACATCCGTGCGGCCGCTGATACCTCGATCCAGATCCCGTTGATGGACAAGAACGATGTGGGGCGGCGGTCGCATTATCTGACGATCCAGTTTTCCATCGCGGATGCACCGCGCAGCGACGAAGTGGTCATAGCACTGGGCGCCGCCACCACAGGCCGCCCACATCACCGCATCGGCGACCGCTATCAGGACCTCAAGGATTTGGGCCATGATCTGGACAACCCAGCCGCGGTCTAAGGGCGCGGGTGATCTGACATATTGGTCCTGCGGAGAGGGCCCTGCTGTGGTGTTGATCCACGGTGTCGGCCTGCGCGCCGAGGCTTGGGCGGGCGTCATGCCAAAGCTGGCGACGCGGCACAGCGTCTTTGCCATCGACATGCCCGGCCATGGGCAAGCGCCATTGGGCA
>CALAIJ010000239.1 GCA_937923365.1 uncultured Sulfitobacter sp. | reverse complement strand
GAACGAGAGGTGGTGTTAGCACCCCCTTGGGGTGGTGAGGTCTTCCCGAGGCTCTTCGTTCGCCGTTGGGCCTTATGACGTCAGAGGAACGGCGGCGTGCTCCCGCCGCGGAAGAGACCAAGGCCGATGTAGAAGACCACCATGCCGAAGCCGACGAAATCTTTGAAGAGGAAGAGACCCCTTCGGAAGATGCATTCGTCGAGGATGAGAATGACATCGTCCCCGGCCAGCCGGATGCCGAGGTCGAAGCCTTCTTTGACAGTGCCGCCGCCAGCGATGATGCGCCCGAAGATATGATCGAGGCCGAAGATGCCCCCGTCGACGCCGCAACAGATCCCAATAGCATCGCCGCAAAATTGCAGCGCATTCGTGCGGTTGTCGCCCAGCAGGAAGACACCCCCGAGGACGCCGACTATACCGAGGATCAGCACGCCGAAAGCGAAATGCAGCCGGCGCGCGAAGCCGACGTAGCAGAGGCCCAGGCGGATGAAGATGCCGAAGATGTCGTGGCCAGTGCCCGTCGCGAAATCGAAGAGGCCCTGGACGCAGATGAAGAGTTCGACACCGCCGCAGATGAGGTATCCGACGCAGAAGTAGACGATATTGCCGCCATGTTGGCACGCATGAACATCGACGATGACGCAGAAGAAGCAGCGCCCGCCCCAAAGGCCAAGGCCGATGAAGCGACTGACCACGGCATCGACACGCTTATGGCCGAAATCTCGGCTCAGGAAGAGGCTGAAGACGCCCCTGAAAGCCTGTTCGCCACATCAGATGAAGCCGATGTCGAAGCGGAAGCAGACGCCGCCGCTGACGCGCTTGCCGCCGAGGCCGAGGCCAAAGCGGTTGCAGCTGAAGCCGAGGCAAAAGCCAAAGCTGCCGCTGCTGAAGTCCAAGCCGAGGCCAAAGCGGCCGCCGCTGAAGCCGAAGCAAAGGCAGCCGAGGCCGAAGAAGTGGCTTCCCAGCAATTGCGCGCCTCAAAAGAGCTGCGCCTTGAAGCGCAGCCCGAGACCGAGGACACAGAGGCATCCCGCCCCCGTGCCCGCGTCATCAAGGTAAAGCGCGCTGATCTGGACGCCGCAATCGCACGCGGCGATCTGGAGGAATACGACGAAGAGGATGCGGCGGACGAGGCCCCTCTGTCTTTGGATGATCTCGCCCCGGCCAAGACCAAGACGTCTTCGCTGAGCGCGGAAGAAGAGGACGAGCTTGCCCGCGAACTGGCCGCACTTGAGGCCGACATCGAAATGGATCAAGGTCACGCCGATGCCGCACCCGCGCCACTGGCCGCCAAGGAAGAAGAGCCTGCCGCAGTTGCGCAGGAACCGACGCCTGCCCGCGCCAAATTGCCCGCGATCGATGATGGAAAGAGCGATGATGTAGATCGCTTGCTCGCTGAAACCGATCACCAGATGGGTGAGCCTGAAAGCGCGACGCGCCGCGATGCATTCGCGCATCTGCGCGCCGCCGTCGCTGCCAAAAAGGCAGACGAGGCTTTGGGTTCGCAAGACAAGGACGCCTCGCAAGACGACGCCTATCGCAACGACCTTGCCGATGTTGTGCGCCCGCGCCGCCCTGCGTCCAAGTCCACAGGCCAGCGCCCCGCACGCCCCACACGCCCGACCGAAAACCGCAGTGCCCCGCTCAAGCTGGTGGCAGAGCAACGTGTCGATGTGGACCGCCCCTCGCCGGCGGGTCCGGTACGCCCTCGCCGTGTTGCAGGTATCGTTGAAAGTGCCTCAGCTGCCGACGAGAGCTTTGGCGAATTCGCCTCGGAGATGGGTGCGACGAAGCTGCCAGATTTGCTGGAAGCGGCCGCCGCCTACATGGCCTTTGTCGAGGGCCGCGAAGAATTCTCGCGCCCGCAACTGATGACCAAAGTACGTCAGGCCACGTCAGACGGGTTCAGCCGCGAAGACACCCTGCGGTCCTTTGGGCAGTTGTTGCGCGAAGGCAAGATCGAAAAGATCAAAGGGGGCCGCTTTGTGGCGTCCGACGACATCGGCTTTCGCCCCGACCAACGCGCCGCGAGCTGATCCAGATCACGGGCCTCAGACAGGGAAAGGCGACACCCAGGTGTCGCCTTTTTCATGCGGGTAGGTCAGTCTTTCGCGTCAGGATCCGCCTGCCCGATCCCCTTGAATACGAATTTCAGCGGGATTGCCCAAAGCACGCCAAGACCCACGTAGACCATCAGTTCCACCCAGAATGACGGCCGCTCAAACAGTGCGACGACATTCAATGCGGCGACGATATAGAGCGGCAGACCAACAAGCAGGATGATCAGCGCCCAGCGCCTGCGGGCTTTGTAATTTAGCGTCATCAGCGTCCTCAGTCGGCAAAGGGATCCGTGACCAGAATGGTATCTTCGCGCTCTGGTGAGGTGGAAAGTAGGGCGACAGGGCAATCAATCAACTCTTCCACGCGGCGCACGTATTTGATTGCCTCGGCTGGCAGGTCTGCCCAGCTGCGCGCCCCTTCGGTGGAGGCGGACCACCCCGGCATTTCCTCGTAAATCGGCGTGCAGCGGGCCTGCTGGTCTGCCGCAGTCGGCAGATATTCCAGCCGCTTGCCATCCAGATCGTAGGCCACGCAGATTTTCAGGGTCTCAAACCCGTCCAGCACGTCCAGTTTGGTGAAGGCGATGCCATTCACACCGGATGTGGCGCAGGTCTGGCGCACTAGGACGGCATCAAACCAGCCGCAGCGACGTTTGCGCCCTGTGACAGTGCCAAACTCATGGCCCCGCTCGCCCAACCGCTGGCCATCGTCGTCTTCCAACTCGGCCGGGAACGGCCCCTCGCCCACCCGCGTGGTGTAGGCCTTTACGATGCCCAGCACATAATCGATGGAGCCGGGGCCGATGCCCACCCCCGTCGCCGCCTGCCCTGCGATCACGTTGGAAGAGGTCACAAACGGGTAGGTGCCGAAATCAATATCCAGCAACGCACCTTGTGCGCCTTCAAACAGGATGCGTTTGCCCGCTTTGCGCTTTTCGTTCAGCACTTTCCAGACGGGGGCTGCATATTTCAGAATGCCGGGGGCAACTTCGCGCAATTGCGCCAGCAAGGCGTCACGGTCCACAGGCTCAATCCCGAGGCCCTTTCGCAAGGGATCATGGTGCTGCAACGCGCGATCAACCCGCGCCACCAGAGTGGCATCATCCGCCAAATCCGCCACGCGTACAGAGCGGCGACCGACTTTGTCTTCGTAAGCAGGGCCGATGCCACGGCCCGTCGTTCCGATCTTGGTGCCTTTACTGGCGGCCTCTTCGCGGGCGCGGTCCAGTTCCCCGTGAATGGGCAGGATCAGCGGCGTGTTCTCGGCAATCATCAGCACGTCAGGGTTAATTTCAACACCCTGGGCGCGAATGGTCTCGATCTCGCCCAGCAGATGCCACGGGTCGAGGACCACGCCGTTGCCGATCACAGAGAGTTTGCCTCCGCGCACGACCCCAGATGGCAGTGCGTTCAGCTTGTAGACCTTGCCGTCGATCACCAGCGTGTGGCCCGCGTTGTGCCCGCCCTGAAAGCGCGCGATGATATCGGCGCGCTCTGACAGCCAATCGACGATCTTGCCTTTGCCTTCATCGCCCCACTGGGCCCCGACAACAACAACATTGGCCATGACGTGCATCCTTTGCAGATTAATCCGCGCCCCTCATAGCCGCCTGCGTCGCTGGGCGAAACTGAAAAACACCGATCTTGCGCGATGCCGCCTTGAAAGGCGGTGCAGCGCAAAGGGATATGGACTTGGACACCCCTCGCAGGATATCACTGCTTAACCCCAAAGGAGGGACATATGGGCTTTATCCTCAGATGGCTTTTCGCCTTTTTGCTGCTGGCTGCGACCTTTAATCCGACGCCGTATAACTATGTTGATTGGGTGCGGGAGTTCGGCGCAATGAACATGTCCATTGCCGTCCTTGCAGGGCTGATCCTGCTGATCGGCTACATCATCTACTTGCGCGCAACGCTACGCTCCATTGGCGGGGTGGGCATGGCGCTGGTCTTGGCAGTTGTTGGTGCCGGCCTGTGGGTGCTCTATGATTTTGGCATTCTGCGGCTCGACAATTCCAGCTTCAATGTCTGGCTTGGCCTTGCCGCGCTCAGCTTTGTTCTGGGGATCGGCCTAAGCTGGAGCCACGTACGCCGCGCCCTGTCAGGTCAGGCGGATATGGACGATGTGGACGCATAGACAGGAGAGCCCGAATGGCCCGTA
>CALAIJ010000238.1 GCA_937923365.1 uncultured Sulfitobacter sp. | reverse complement strand
AGCGCGATGGCTGTCTTACCTGTCTGACGGTCACCAATGATCAATTCGCGCTGGCCACGGCCAACGGGGATCATGGAGTCGACGGCCTTGAGGCCAGTCGCCATGGGCTCGTGCACGGATTTACGCGGGATGATGCCCGGGGCTTTCTGCTCGGCCAAGGCGGTTTTCTTGGCCTTGATCGGACCCTTGCCGTCAATGGGGTTGCCCAGACCGTCTACAACGCGGCCCAGCAGCTCGTCACCAACCGGAACACTCACGATGGAGTTGGTACGCTTGACGGTGTCGCCTTCTTTGATGTCACGGTCGGAACCGAAGATAACAACACCGACGTTGTCCGCCTCAAGGTTCAGCGCCATGCCCTGAATACCACCGGGGAATTCGACCATTTCACCAGCCTGAACATTGTCCAGACCGTAGACGCGGGCGATACCGTCGCCAACGCTCAGCACGCGGCCAACTTCGGCCACTTCTGCTTCTTTACCAAAGTTCTTGATCTGGTCCTTCAGGATCGCAGAAATTTCTGCTGCTTGGATACCCATTTATCCGACCTCTTTCATTGCATTCTGGAGGGATGCGAGCTTGGAGCGGATCGACGTGTCGATCATCTTGGAGCCCACCTTTACGATAAGACCGCCGATGAGAGTTTCATCGACCATCTGATTCAACGTTACAGTCTTGCCTGTGGACGCTTTCAGCGACTTGGCAAGTTTGTCGGCCTGCGCTTTGGTCAGCGCCTTGGCGGAAGTCACTTCCGCCGCGATCTCGCCTTTGTCCTCTGCGATGGTGTCGCGCAGGGTCTGCACCAATTGCGGCAACACAAACAGACGGCGCTTTGCAGCCATCAGTTTCAGTGTATTCGTCATGGTAGGAGAGAGTTTCATCTTTTTCGCAATCGCCGCAATCGCGGTGCTTTGCTGTTCGCGCGTGTAGATCGGAGAATTGATCAGGCTGCGGAAATCATCGCTTTTGGTCAGGGCATCAGACAGACCTTCAAGGTCCGTCTCAAGCGCTTTGACCTTTTTGCCGTCTTTGGCGATCTCATAGACCGCAGACGCGTATCTCTGAGCAATACCTGTGGAGATCGAAGCTGGTTCGGACACGTCCATCCTCTCATTCATCGGGCCGGATGCGCACATATAGCGTGCTCCGGCGGGTTGGCGGGGCTTGAGAACTCTCAAACATCTGAATCAAGGCGCGATGTAGCAGAGGGTTTCACCGCCCGCAATACGGTATCCTGCGCCGGATGGACGCGGAAGGCGCTTTATTTTGTGGGGGATCGTGGCGGCGGGGCCTTGGAAACCGATTTTGGGGCCTGCCCCCGCCTGCCCTTGGGGGCGAATCCCGCGGTCGGCACTCAAGGCACCCGCAATGGGGTCCGTTACGCCAGACCCGTCTCAAGATAGCGCACATCTGCAGGATCCAGCAGGGTCGCGATCTTACGGTCGTAGGCTCCGATCTGGGCTGCATCCAGTTTGCCTTCCCACTTGCGGCCTTTGCCGCTGTTAAAAAAGACACTTGGGTCGTTGTCTTTATAAAGGCCTCCTTTGGCCCCCGGTGCGGTCAGGGCTGCGTTCGCTTTCATGCTTTTGAAGGTCGCCGCCAAGACCAGTGCCTCAAACACCTCCCGCGGGTGTGACACACCAATAGCTGCGGCCACACGCTGCATTTCCCCCGACAGGTCGCGTGACAGCGTATTGTAATGGAACAGGTGTACATTCGGCAGATGCGCCATGGCGCGGGCGGTTTTCATATGATGCGCGATCAACGCGAGGCTGGGCTGGTCCAGCCCCTCTTCCTCGATGCTGTTGGCAAGAAACGCCTCGAAGTTGGCACTGACATCATCAGTATACAGATGGTCGAGGTGATCCAGATGCATGTTGTGCACATGGTGCCACATGGAAAAATGCACATCCAGCGGGTGCCGGTGCACGACAATATAGGTGCAATCGTCAAAGTAGGGCACGCCATCCAGCGGGCTATGGGACTTGATGAACCGCTTGTGGGTCTGGGACGACAACTCCGCCAGCCGCTCTTCGATGGTTTTGGAGCTGAGCCGGAAATCGATCCATGGCGACACTTCAGGGTAGGCAATCTGTGCATCCGGCGCGCCAAAGATCAGCAACCCGCAGATTGTCTGCATCCAGGTGGTGCCGCTTTTGGGCGGGACGCAGATAAAGACATCCCCCCGACGGGGCTCAAACTGGTCCCAGTTGCGGGTATCGGTAAAGGTGCCGATGTATTGGCGGCGGCGACTGGATTTATTCATTGGTCCAGTCTGGCGTGCTTTGACGCGTCGAACAACCGCTGGCAAAGGTTGTGCGACGCGGACCCGCGGCAATTGCGCTGCGAAAGCACGAAACAATCCTCACCAAATTTCCCTATTGTTGCCTTCATTCGTCAAACTGCTGCCGTGTTGCCCAGCCAATTATAGGAAAATCGAATGAAAAAGGTCCCGGATCGGGTGGGCCGCTATATTGAGGAAATCTTGTTATGATGATCGCAGGTTTGTTGTCGCTCTTCTCCATCGGCTTTCTGGCCATGTCCATGGGCGGCGTATCTCCGTTTGCAGAGCCGGAGACGGAGGAGGATACATCCGCACAGGCCAACGCTGACACGGGATCCGACAGCGAAGACTCCGATGCGACACCGATTGTTGCAGACGGCACGCCCCCGCCGTCCGTCAGCACAGAGGATGACACACCCGCAACGCCAGAGGACCCCATCTCGAACCGCCCTCCCGCAGGAGAAGCGTTCCGCGACCCACAGGTACTGCACGAGGAAGCAGAGGCCGCAGCCGCCATTGCCCGCGCGCCCGAAACCCTGCTGATCGCGACAGATGCCAACGGCGAAGAAGTCGCCGACGAAAGCCTTCTTCGCGCGGGCCCCCTTTCCGGCGAGGATGCAGACCGCGACTATCTGGTCGTCCCGCCTGTGCAGGGCGAGACTGACATCGACATCAACTACCACCCCGACACCACATTCCTGATTGCGTTGAATGAAGGTGTGCAAACGGTCGAAGTTGGCCTGAACAGCAACATCGAACCCGCCGCACCGCGAGAAACCACCACAACCGAAGAGATCACAGGTGCCGATGGCACCACGTCTCAGCAGATCACACAGAGCCAGACCTTTGACGCGGCCTCCGAGATCACATTCAATGTCTCACAGGCCCAGATCGGGACACATGTCGCAAAGATCGACCTGAGCAATCCGGGCGACACGCTTCATTTCAACTTTGATGGTGACATCCGCGGCAATCTGCATTTGGTCACCAACGACGTAGAGCAATCCAGCGTCGACGGCTCCCTTACCGAGCGGACGATGTATGTGATCGAGAGCACCGCGAACCTCACAGAGCTGACACCCTATCAGATCGGCCTGTTCATAGAGGCCAACGGCGCGGGCTTTGATGACGCCCGCATGGTGGCCGAAATTTATCTGGGCGAGGACGGGGTCAACGTCGAAGACGGCGATACCATCATCCGCAACTTCATGAATGATGCGCCGCAGATCACCACCAACGCCACATGGTCCTCGCAAGGGGTCAATGACGGAACAACCCCGCAAACGCCCAATGTCAGCGGAGGGACGCTTGATGATCTGGATCTAGGCGATCTTCCGTTTGGCGACAGCACCAGCGGGGACGGTATCATCAACCTGTTTGACGATACGCCCGAACTGGACCTGTCGGGTCTGGACCAAGATGCCCTTAATGACCTCACGGAAGAGGATATTCGCGATCTGGTGGATTTCATCGACACCCTCGACCTTGATGGCATCGACGGCTTGAATGCGCCCGATCTGAATGCGCCTCAATGGGGTGGGCTGGGGTTGATTTAACCGGCAGGCCCTACGCCTGAAGATTTCGTTAATAACTCCATCTTAAAGTCATCGTAATTTGGTCGAAAAATTGACGTGTCTTCCTGACATCTTCGACCAAACGTTTTGAAAAAGGGACATCCCATGTCGCCACTTCTTCTTTTGAGCCTGCTGAGCCTGAGCTTGTTTGTGCCTGTCATGACGGGCGATGATGACGGTGATGAAGCAGCCCCCGTTGCGCCTGATTCAGACGATCCAAGCACAGAGCCCGGTTCCCTGCTGGATGGCACAGAGGGTGCCGATGATCTGACCGCAGGGACCAATGACACGGTCGAGGCCGGTGCAGGCGACGACATCCTTTCCGTCGAAGAAGGGGCCACTGGTGCGGTTCTGAACGCCGGCGACGGGGCAGATACCCTAACGATCACGGGCGAAGGCAACACCGGCAATGGCGGCTTGGGACAAGACGTGCTGACGGTCACAGGCAACAATACCGCCAATGGTGACGAGGGCGATGACACCCTCACCGCGACCGATACGGCAGATGCCACGCTTGCCACGCTGAATGGCGGCGGCGGCGATGATGTGCTGGCCAAAAGCTACAGCGACACGTCCGGTGATCTGCGCGTTGTCATGAACGGCGGCAACGGCAACGATATCCTGCAAGTCGATCTGCAGTTGAACGCCACGCTTGCAGATACCCCCGATGTCCTGACCGGCGGTGGCTCTGCCGATACATTCCGGCTGGATTTGCTGGACGCGACAAGCGCCGACGCACCCGCCTCCGGCCTGATCACCAGCGTAGAGATCACCGACTTTGACGGAGCAGAAGACAGTCTTGTCATCGACGCTTCCTCTCTCGCGCCTGACGGCGAGGTACGCACTGTCGACAGCACCATCTTTAATGAATCAGAAGACGGTACCTACACAGACATTGTCGTCACATTCATCGAGGACACCACACCCACAACCTTGCGTCTGTTCGGTGTTACAGGCCTGCAAGCCTCCGATGTGACATTCGCCACAGCTTGATCAGCGGCGCGCGCGTGAAATTTGCGTTCATCTTTGCCTATCTGCAAAGACTGACCAAGGGATGCTGCGGATACCGCCTCTGATATGACGACCAAGGCCCATCCGCTCTGTCTACCTACTGTGGCATGACGCGCTCAACGGCCCTGACGGGAAAGACGCCATCGCCCGCGCCCTTCTGTCCGGTCAGCTTGCTGCAATCGACGCGCCACACGCCCCGCTTTCGACGTGGTCACCTTGGAGGATGGCAGCGGAACAATGCAGACCTTCACAGTAGGCGACGCGGACGCAAACGGCCCAGTTCCTGGGTCGATCCTGTTGTCAGGTGTGGCAGGTGTCGCTGCGAGGGATATCAACGTTGGTCTGCGCTATGAGAACACCTGAGGCTGGCGTTCCTCAGACCGGCTTGGCCGTGGGCGAGGTCACCCCTTCCAACACGCCGATCCGGCGACGGCTGCGCTGCACCTTGCCTTTGGGCGGATAGACCAGCTTTGTGGCCTCAACCATAAAGGCACCACCCGCCATCATCGTGGGCACATGGCGCCCTACCCGCTCGAACACGCCTGCGGCTTTCATCCAGACCCGCTTTTGCGACGGAAACTGGTAGAGCGCGCCCATGTGCCGCTCTGGCAGGAACTGGTGCTTTTTCAGCTGCGTCTCAAGCTGGCCGGGCGAATAGGGGCGTCCATACCCGAATGGTGTGCGGTCACGGCGCGCCCAGAGGCCCGCGCGGTTCGGCACAATAAAGATCACCCGCCCGCCAGGCCCCAGCACCCGCCAGCATTCCTCCAGCAAATCCGAAGGCCGCTCGCAGGTCTCAAGCCCGTGAAGCAAGACCAGCTTGTCCACATGCCCCGTCTCCAGCGGCCAAAGTGTTTCCTCGCAAAGGACGGAGGTGTTGGCCATGCCCGCAGGCCACGGCATCACACCTTGCGGCCCCGGCATCAGGGTCACGACACGCCGCGCATCTTTCAGATAAGGCCGCAACAGAGGCGCGGCGAATCCGAAACCGACAACTGTCTGGCCCTTCGCTTCGGGCCAGAATTGCAACAACCGGTCCCGCATAGAGGCCTGCGCCGCACGGCCCAGCGCGCTGCGGTAGTAGAAGTTTCGCAGGTCTTGGACGTCCAGGTGCATTGATGTTCGCTTCTATTCGCAAGGGTCCGCGCAAAGTGTAGGGCGGCTGCGCATCGGACGCTAGCGGCTTTTGCCTGCGAAGGGTTGGGCGGGGACTGGGTGGCGACCAAATCTGGCGCTGCGGCGCGATGTTTACCCTAGTAATCAGCCGTGTTGGCAATGCCGTTGAACAGCGGGTTGGGAGATGTTCCTTGCAGTTTTGTGCTGGCGATACCGTTATGAATTCAC
>CALAIJ010000237.1 GCA_937923365.1 uncultured Sulfitobacter sp. | reverse complement strand
TTGCAAATCCGTGTACACCGGTTCGATTCCGGTACTCGCCTCCAAACAAAATCAAACACTTGGCAGAAATTTTGGGAACTCTTCGGGGCCTTAGTCTCTTTTTAGTCCCTTCAATCACAAGGGTTTGAATGTGCTGCTATGGGCTAGAATGTTCACCACATCCTGTCCGCTATGTTCAACTCTTCTGTTCCGATAGCGTTTGCGTAGATAGCGGTAGTCGCCATATTCGCGTGGCCCATCCACTTTTGCAGCATATGTAGCTGCACACCAGAGCGTACCGCATGAATGCCATAGCCATGACGTAAACCTTTGGCGGTGGCCTGTGGTCCGATGATTCCGGCCTCTATCATCACGTCGTTGACCCAGCGGTGGCGGTCACTCGAGCGATGGGTTTGCCGTGTGCGGTCCATATGGGGTGGCCTACGGCGATATCCGGCTAGGGCCGCAAGCAGGCGAGCAGTCTGTTTCTGTCCACCAAATGCCAGAAACCGGATTTTCCTATGGTTAACAATAATTTACACGTGGTCGCCTTCAATATCAAGACATGCGATGCTCAACATGGCGTGCTCCTACGTGCTCCGGCTACGCGGTTCCCCTGACTGGACGGTCATTCTCGATGTTGAATTTCATGCCATCCAGAAGCTCTTCGAGGTCGGGTCGTGCAGCAGGGCCATTGGAGATATCAACCAGCATAAGCGTGCCATCTGGACGAATCCCAAATGCACCCGGTTCAGCAAACAGACCGGTTGTTTCCGCTTCGGAAAGCGGCTCTGAAACATAAAGCCCAAGCGCGCGCATCTGTTCTTCGGTCAAACCGTGGCAAAGGTCGAAGTTCCACCCGAATTCTTCCCTGTCAGCTTGCGCCTTTTCTTTTGTATCGGACGACACCACCACGACATCCATTACATCGAGCCATGCGGATAATGCGTTGTTCAACTTGGCCAAGAACCGTTTGCACCGGGGGCAGTGCTTGCCACGATACACAAACAGCATTGTCCAACGATCCTTGGGCTGGCCAACCGCGATTACCCCCTCTCCAACCACTCTAGGGAAACGTAGATCACCGACAGTTGCGCCGACGTTTGGTTTTGTATGTGTCATATGGGGCCTCTCGAATTCTGGTTGTGCCCGTTGTCGGGGTTCTTGGAACCAATGGCAGCGTAAACTAAGAGAGAGTTTGGCTCATCTGGTTGGTTTAATTATGCGGCACGCTGGCGGTGATGCAAGCGTCACTGCGCTAAAGGGTATCTACACCTACTTCAAAATCACCGCCCCAACTATTATCACCGTCATGAGTGAAGACAAATGCCGCTGAACAAATTCCTGCACACAAAAATACAGTGAAAAAACAGGTCTTCTTCATCAAACTGGATATTTTCTGTTCGTTGCTCTTTATGAAATTCTGTCTCAATGCCGATACGGCATTGACCCGCAAGGGTTGCAATAGGGCAAGCAACCTGTTTCTTTCGATCAATTACCTAACACCGGACTTTCTCATGCTAAAGAACAGCTTACTCGTAGTCGCCCTTGGCTTGGCCCTTTGCGCTTGCGACGCCCCGACGACAAGTGGCTCCGCCGGCTCAGAACCAACAACGACAACGATTTCTTTTAAGGCGACCTATCCCGAAGCTGCCCGCGCATTTGAGCAGATTTGCGCGCCCATGCTGGCAGAGCGGGGGCCGGAGAGAGCCTTGGCGCGGTTGCGCAATCAGGGCTTCAAGCTGGTAGCAACCGGCGGGCGTTTTGACGCGCCAGTGGGTCGGTTTTTCAAAACGCCGCGTTACCAAAGGCCCGGATCTGAAGTGCAGGTTACGTTGGCCACGACGGATGTTCGGTATGGTGCTTTGTACAACAAAGTATCTGGGGCACATCTCTGTGCGGTTTCGATGTCGACGGACTATGTCGATCTGTCAAATCCCAAAGGTCTGCGCACCAGTGCTGCCGTTTTTGTAGATGCGTATGCCCGCGCGTTCGCCAAGCAAAAGGGTTATAATCTGCTCTCAGACAAGAACATATTCAGCGGAAAAGAGACTGCGACCGGCAGTCGGCATATCTATGGTCAAAAGGGTTCAGGCGGCGTTGATGACAGCTATGTTGGTGCGCAGGGCTTTCCGCCTGCCTTGATGGTCGCCACAAATTTCTGAACACAGAATGCAGTATATAATCTGCTTTAGGCGACATTGGGCGAGCCCGAAATTGAACGCGGGCTCGCCTGCAGCAAAGGCGTCATATTCACCTTATGAATTTGCAAAAAGCGCATCTGGCAGAGGGCCGTTTCCCTGATGGCCGAAAAGAACAGATCACTTGCCAAGAACAACATCTGCACAATGTTCACCCCCCACGCCAAACGCGTCCCTGTTCCCAACTAGAGGCAACATCGCGCGCCAAAATGAAATCATCAGGCCGATTGCCAGCCACTAGGCAGTGAGCCCGTTGCCGTTTTATCAACCCACTTGTTCTGGCGGCGTTTTGTCCTGTTCAGCGCCGATCTGTTCCAGCACAGCACCGACCCTGTTGTTCTTGGGGATTGCTGGCTCGGTAACGCGATTTTGGATGGTCGCAAGGGTATCTCGGGTCGGAACGCTATGGTCGGCACCGTCAGCGAAAGGATTGAAGCAGAGGCGCTCCTTCGGTGCTGGCAGGCAGCCGGTTCGGGACATTTCCAGCAAGGGCAAGTGTTTCTGAACGCGCGTAGGTACGAACTTCACCCCGGGTGAGGACCGTGGCGGCTTTGGGGCCGTAGCCGGTGCATTCTTCATCTTCCTGCAGCATCGGCAATGCCTGCATCAGTCGCTTGCGGTCAGAGGCAGACATCATGCGCAATGCCCAGAGGCCCGGATAAAAGCTCTCGCTGGGGCGCCCTTCCGAGATCAGGATCGCGTGGCTGGCAAGGCAAAGGTGGACATAGCTTACCTGCACCCGCCCGCGGGCAAAGGAGGCAAGGTTGGTTTCCTCAGCCAGATGGCGCGCGCGGGCAAAAACCTCGCGGCCATCCGGGAGCGTCATCAACAGGCAATGTTGCGGCGATACCAATAGGGCACGATTGGTGCTGCCCGGCACGGGCTTGATCCGCACCGGCGTCTGGCGGGGATTGCACTGGCCCGGCTGCAACGTCAGATCGGTGGTGCCGGTCCAGACCAACCGCTCGACACCGCCAGCGTAAGTGCAGACCAGATCACCGGGGCTGAGGCTTTCGACCGGTCGAGGACCATCGGGCGTGTCAATCCGCATGCCTTTGGCGAAACAGACAACGCCGGTGTTGTCTGCGGTAAAGCTCTCTCGGCTCGCTCCCTGAAATGTGAGGTTGTCGTCCGCGCCCATCTGGTCGTTGTCGGAGTAGTCGACATCGCCCCCATTGGCGGTGCTGTTGGACTGGTTGAGTACGCCGTCGTCTTCAAAGTCATCGCGCAACTCGCCCAAGCTGTCGTAGAAACCGGACAGGTCGATGAAGTCATTATTGGTGGTATCGCCATCACCCAAGGCACCGGAGTTGCCAAAGTTGAAGTCCGTGATTGTGTCGGCGCCTTCGCCCTGTTGATAGACAAAGATGTCATCCCCGTCGCCGCCAGTAAGGCTATCATCACCAACACCCCCCTCAATGGTGTCGCTGCCCGATCCGCCATCGATGGTGTCGGCCCCCGCGCCGCCCTCGATGGTGTCCGCGCCTGAGCCGCCGTCAACGCTGTCATCTCCGTCGCCGGCAAGAATCGTATCATCGCCACTGCCGCCATCAAGCGTGTCGGCCTCCAGACCCCCGTCAAGACTGTCGTTGCCATCACCGCCCAGCAGCGTGTCGTTACCGGTGCTGCCGATGAGCGTGTCATTGCCCGTGCCGCCGATCAGGCTGTCATCGCCGTAGTCCCCGTCAATGTAATCGTCATCCGCACCGCCATCGATGGAATCGCCGCCCCAGCCGCTGACGATGCTGTCATTGCCCCCCCGGGTCTCAATGCTGATGCCCGGATTGTCCCCAAAAGTGCCGAAAAAGACGTCTGACGCATCAACAGAGTCTGCCTGATCCGTCGTGATGATGTGTTCGATTTCCGAAAAAGTGATCGTGTCGGTGCCGTCTGTGATCGTGCCACTTTCATTGTCGGAACCATAGGTGACTGTGACCGGACCGGTCATCATGCTTAGGTCAATCGTGTCGTAATCCGTATCACCGGGATCGGTGGTGCCCTCGCCACCGGTAATGCTGTCATTGCCAAATCCGTCTTCGATGATGAAGGTATCGGCATCATCGCCACCGTCCATCGTGTCGGCCCCGGTACCGCCGCGCAGCGTGTCCTCGCCGCCTGTGGCCACGATGCTGTCATCGCCCGCGCCGCCATCCAGGCTGTCATCGCCGTCGGAGTTCATCAGCGTGTCGTCGCCCGCGCCACCCATCAACGTGTCCTGACCCTCACCGGTCAGCAGCAGGTCGTTGCCATCGCCGCCTTCGATATAGTCGTCGCCCTCACCGCCTTCGATAGTGTCCGCACCTGTGCCGCCGATCAGGCTGTCATTGCCGCCCCAACCCTTGAGGTACATGCTTGAGTTATCGGCCACGATGGTGTCGTTGCCGGAGTTGGAGCCGTCGATCTGCTCGATCCCGATCAGCGAGTCACCTGCGGCATCCCCGCCTGCCTCAGCCACCCCATCAGTCAGATCAATGTCGACCGCGCTTGAAGCATAATATTGCGCGACATCGTAGGCGCCTGCGCTGCCATCAAGCGTATCGGCTCCGGCCTCGCCTTCGAGGAACGAGACACCACTGCCGGCCGTGGCATTGCCGACAAGACTGTCATTGCCAGCGCCGCCAAACAACGTGTCCTGCCCATCGCCAGAAACCAAGGTATCGGCACCGTCACCGGCCAATATGCTGTCGTTGCCGTCACCGCCGTCGATGTAATCCGCGCCTGTGCCTCCGGTGATTGTATCGGATCCAGACCCACCGAACAGGCCAACGCCAGCGCTATCGCTGCTGGCATCCAGAAAGTCGTCGCCACTGCCGGTAAAGACATTTTCCACCTCGCTAAAGGTGATCGTGTCGGTCCCGTCAGTGATGGTGCCCGCCTCGTCACCAGTGAAGGAAACTGTGACATTCGAGCTGAGCGCACCGCTGTCAATGGTATCGGAGTCTTCGTCACCGGGGTCGGTCGTGCCCTCCCCACCAGTGATGACGTCATTGCCAAAGCCGTCCTCGATGATGAAGGTATCGGCATCATCACCACCGTCCATCGTGTCGGCGCCAGTGCCGCCGCGCAGGGTGTCTTGGCCGCCCGTGGCCACGATGCTGTCATCGCCTGTACCACCGTCAAGGCTGTCATCACCGTCGGAGTTCATCAGGGTGTCGTTGCCGGTGCCCCCCATCAGTGTGTCCTGACCTTCGCCGGTTGTCAGGAAGTCGTCACCAGCCCCACCTTCGATATAGTCGTCGCCTTCGCCCCCGGCGAGCGTATCCCCCCCTGTGCCCCCAAGAAGCGTGTCGTTACCCCCTTCACCCTGCACCTCAACCCCGGAGGACGTTGTTGATGCATCGACGTTATCTGCCTGCTGGCTTAGCGCGATGACCTCGATCTGCGAAAACGTCAGCGTATCGCCACCGCTGGCAAAGCTGCCCGCTTCATTGCCACTGAAAACGGCGACAATGCCGCCAGTCAGCGCAGACCCGTCAAGCCGGTCGACATCATTGCCCGTTCCTTCGCCGCCAATGATCGTGTCACTGCCAAAGTTATCTTCGACAATGATGGTGTCGGATCCATGCCAGGCACTTATGGAATCGTCGCCTGTGCCCCCGGCAATCGTCTCATCACCAGTCCACGACCAGATCGTGTCATTCCCGGCACCGCCTGCAATACTTACGGAATTGGCTATCCCGTAGTAGTTGATCTCATCGTCACCCACACCGCCATCGATGGTGGCATTGTCCGCATCAGCTAAAATACTGTCTTGGCCCGCCCCGCCAGAGATCGCAGCCGAGGATGCATTGCTGATCTCGATATAATCGTCACCGGCATCGGCAGTGATGTCCACAATTACATCGCTATCGGCAGAGACACCTATCTCAATATTGTCGGCATGAGCCGAGCCCAAAACAGTGTCAGCACCGCCTTCGCTGTCAAAGATGTTGATCCCACCCGTTGAACCCGAGCCATCAAACAAATCATCCGTCGCCAGACCGGAGTGGTTCACGACAGCGCCGATATTTGTGAACGTCGTCGTGTCACTGCCTGCCACGATGGTGCCGTCTACCGACGATGTCCATGTAAACGTCAGCCCCGATGTGGCTGTGGAAAAATCGATCGCGTCGCTTATCGAACTTACGGTTGCGCCCGAGGCTGATCCAGTGATGACATCATTGCCCGAGGACAAGAAGAACAAGTCCCGGC
Source organism: uncultured Sulfitobacter sp. (assembly GCA_937923365.1). Lineage (GTDB taxonomy): Bacteria > Pseudomonadota > Alphaproteobacteria > Rhodobacterales > Rhodobacteraceae > Sulfitobacter. The sequence goes on along the minus strand of CALAIJ010000237.1, from coordinate 868 downwards.
TCGTGTCGACCCCACCCAATAAAGTGTCATTGCCAGCGCCCCCATCCAGCGTGTCACTGTTTGCGCCGCCATCAATGACATCATCGCCCGATGATCCAGTAAGCGTATCCCTATGGTCAGACCCAATGATCCCTTCGAACTCACTGATCGTGTCGCCTGCCGCATGACCGCCACTGGCCGTGTTGGTGGTGAGGTTCACGGCAACAGCCGCCCCGGACGCGCTGTAGTCCAGCAAATCACTACCAGTGCCGCCGGTCAGACTGTCCGCACCGGCGCCGCCCGCAAGGGTGTCGTCACCCGTGCCGCCGTCAAGGGTGTCTCTGCCAATGCCGCCTGCCAACACGTCATCGTCAGCGCCACCGTCCAGGACATCATCACCGGCCAATCCTTGCAAGTCGTCGTTGCCGATACCACCGATCAAGGTGTCGGAAAAACCAGCGCGATTGCTGCCTTCAATCTGGTCATCGCCGCCACTACCATCGAGGTAAAAGCCTTGGTCGCTATTGTCGCGCGCCGAGACGGTATCAGCCTGTTCCGTCAGCACCATGCGTTCGATCTCGGAGAAGCTGACGGTGTCGGTACCGGCAGCGAACGTGCCCGCAGCGCCGCTCGTATAGGTGACTGTGACGCTGCCGCTCAGCGCGCTGAGGTCGATGGTGTCAAGGTCGGCGCCCCCTTCACCACCAATGATGGTGTCGGCCCCGAAAGCGTCCAGCACGTTGAACGTGTCTGAACCATCTCCCCCCGACAGGAGATTGTCGGCAGTATCACCCGTAAGGGTATCGTTGCCATCCCCTGCCAAAACGGTTTCAAAACCGCTGTAGGTGTTGGCATAATTGTCGATGCCAGTTGTCAGATTGATGTCGTA
>CALAIJ010000236.1 GCA_937923365.1 uncultured Sulfitobacter sp. | reverse complement strand
TTGCGCCCGCCTGACGCGCCCAGTGCAAAGACAGCCCCGTCGCTCCGCTCCAGCATGGTCGGGCACATGTTCGCCAGACAGCGTTTGCCTGCCCCCAGGGCGTTCGGCCCGCCCTGTTCGGGATCAAACCACATGATGCCGTTGTTCATCATCAGCCCCGAGGTCGGCAGCATCAGCCGCGAGCCAAAGATCGACAGCAGCGTCTGGGTGCAGGACACCATATTGCCCGCCGCATCCACCACGTTGAAGTGGCTGGTGCAGGACGGGTCCGGCTCATGCTCTGTATCGCCCATGGTGCCATAGCGATAATTGTTCGCCGCACGGATGGCTGCGTCATAGGCGGCGTAGGCCTCTGCGTCGGGCACGTCCCCCGTCGGGGTCCAGCCTTTGATCAGTTCCAGCGCATGGTTCAGCGTCGGCCCCGCTGTCAGGGTTGGCGTGCCGATGATCTTGTGATCGCGGTAGGGATGGATCAGCGCATCCACCAGTGTCGCTTTGTAGGTACTCAGGTCTGCGGCCGCATGGCGTCCGCCTGCGGCGTTCAGGTCCGCAATGATGCTGTCGGCCAATGGCCCTTCATAGAAGGCGCGCGCACCATCTGTTGCCACAGTGCGCAAGGATGCTGCCAGCCGCGACAGGTCACAGCGGGTGTCCCCCAGCGCTGTCCAGCCCACTGCCTTGGGGTAGACACCTTCGCTCAGGAACGTCTCTGCCGAGGCCGGAAAGGCGGCCAGATCACGGGCAGAGCCGCTGAGGATCAGTTGTGCGTACCAGTCCACAGGCAGGCCCGCGTCGGCCAGTGCAATCGCGGGGGCCAACAGATCGGCCCAGGGCAGGGTGCCAAAGGTTTCATGGGCCAACCCCATGCCCGCCACTTGCCCCGGCACCGCCACCGAGGTCGCGCCAAAGACATTCGCGTCGTCTTTTACCGCCGCCCAGGGAAACAGATCGCCCGCCTTGCCGCCTATGATCGGGTAGTCTTCCAGCGACAGACCCATGGGCGCACGCATGCCGAATTCCACCACCTTCGGGGTCGGATCATCCGCCATGCGGACCACCATGTAGCCGCCGCCACCCATGCCGCTCATCCACGGCTCTGCCGCGCCCAAGGCAAAGGAGGTGGCAATCGCGGCATCCACCGCATTGCCACCTGCGGCAAGGGTTTGCGCGCCCACACTTGCGGCAACCCGCGATTGGGAGGCGACGATGCCTTTGTCAGAGGTCAGGGCGGGTTTGGCGATCTGCCAGGAGGCGTTTTGTTGATGCATGGGCGCATCAAAGAGGATCGAGGCCGGATATGCAATCGGCTGATGGGGCTTCAGGCACGGAATGAAGGCCCTTTGGAGCTGCTGTGTCAGGGCGGAATGGGCGGTTGGGCGCCTGCATTCTGTTGCGCCGTGATTGGGCCGGGAACAGGCTTCATCAGCGCCATCCAAGTGGGCGACACTGCACCGCGCGTGTCACGTTTGACGTCAGGACCCCTACACATTCATGATCTTTTCATATAGAACAAAAAGTGAACATATGGAGGGATGCATGAACGCCGATTCGCGACTTGGGCAGGTGATCGACCTGTCCGCCAAACGTCTGATACGCGACGTTGCCCCGCCCGACGCGGGCGATCCTGTGTTGCGCGATGTGCTGTCGGACATGCCTTTCGATGCGGCCATGACCGGGTTTGTACTGGCCGCATTGCCTGCCAGCACGGCGCCGATCCTTTGGGTCAGCGACCGCATGTCGCGGCGCGAGAACGGGCGGCTTTATGGCGCGGCCCTGCGACAGTTGGGCATCCGCAGCCCGCTGCTTCGGGTGGAGGTCAGCCACCCCCGCGATGTCCTCTGGACGATGGAAGAAGGCGCGGCCTGCGCCGGTCTTGCTGCGGTGGTCGGCGAAATCCATGGCGCGCCGGAGGTGCTGAGCTTTACCGCGACCAAACGGCTGGCGCTGCGGGCGGAAACCGCGAAAGTGCCGATCTGGCTGCTGCGCACAGGCGATCCTGGTGCCTTGTCAGCCGCACGCGAACGCTGGCGGGTCCATGCCGCCCCGTCGACGCGGCATGCCTACAACCCGCAGGCCCCCGGTGCGCCACAATGGGAGGCCGAACTGTTTCGCGCCCGTGGCCGCAGCCCCGGCATATGGCGGGCAAGCTATGAGCGTTGCGCAGAAGGCACCAAACATCGTCTCCGTCTGGTTTCCGGATCTGGCGATGGACCGCTGGCGGCGGATCACGGCCCAGCAGCGGACGTTGCCCGATGACGCTGTACCGGTGGTTCTGGCGCGGGAGGGCGCGCATGGACCTGTGCTTTATGCGGTCAGTCCCGCCGCCGCCGCACGGGGCATCACCGCAGGGACCCGCGTGGTTGATGTGCAGGCCATCCACCCCGATCTGCATGTGGAACAAGCCGACCCGCAAGGCGACCGACAGCTGTTGGACAGTGCCGCCCTTTGGGCGCGGCGCTGGTGCCCGTGGACGGTGCGCGATTGCGAGGACGGCATCGTGATGGACGTCAGCGGCGCTGCACATCTGTTCGGCGGGCAGGCAGCACTGCTGCGCGACATGGGCCAGCGCTTTGCCATGCAGGGCTTGCGGGCGCGGCTGGCGATGGCCCCCACACGGGGGGGCGCACAGATGCTGGCGCGGTTTGGCCCCGGCGGCGCGATCTGTGACACCGCCACGCTGGAAGGAATGCTGCGCCCGCTGCCTGTTGCCGCGATGCGCCTGCCGGAAGACACCCTGCGGCTGCTCACACGGCTGGGGCTCAAGACCCTTGGTGCGTTGATGGACGTGCCGCGCACGGCGCTTATGCGGCGGTTCGACCGCGTCGCGGTGGACCTCAACCCGCTGGTGCTGCTGGACCGTGCATTGGGCCGCGTGGCCGATCCGCTGAACGCGCCCGAAGAGGCGGTGCATTGGCTGGCGCGGGTGCGCCTGCCCGAACCAGTGCTGGACCCCGCCCCCCATCTGGAGGGGCTGGCCGCAGACTTGTGCGGGCAACTGGCAAAGGCCGAGCAGGGCGCGCGCCTGCTGCGGCTGACCATCTACCGCGTCGACGGCGAATGGCGCGCGCGCGAGGTCACGCTGGCGCAGGCCAGTCGCGATATCGCCCATCTGATGCGGCTTATCACCGGCAAGCTGGAGGGGATCGACCCCGGGTTCGGCTTTGACCTGATCACGCTGGAGGCACTGCGGGTCGAGCCGCTGGCGCTGCATCAGGACCATCTGGATGGCGCGCGCGATGCCTCTGCCGATGTGTCCGCCCTGCTGGACCGGCTAAGTGCGCGGCTGGGTCCCGACAAGATCAGCTGGCCTGTCTGGCGCGAAAGCCATCTGCCCGAGCGGATCGAGGCCCGCGTGCCCGCCCTGCGCGGGCAGGCCGCAGAGGCGCCCGTGCTGTTGCGCGACCGCCCGTTGCGCCTGCTGGAGCCACCCGAAGAAGTCGCCGTTCTCTACGCCGTGCCCGAAGGCCCGCCCGCGCGGTTTCGCTGGCGGCGTGTCGCATATCTGTCGGTGCGCCACGAAGGCCCGGAACGGATCGCACCCGAATGGTGGCGCGACCGCCCCGGCACCCGCTTGCGTGATTACTACCGGATCGAAGATCAGCGCGGGCAGCGGTACTGGATTTATCGCGACGGGATCATGGAAGATGGCCGTGGAACTGTACCGCGTTGGTTCGTGCATGGAGCCTTTGCGTGATGACGGGCCAGAAGAAGCAAGGAAACATTAACCTTCACCGCCTACGAAAGCGATGCGGTACAGGCGGAGACGTCGATGGCCGCGCCAAGAGAAGGCGTCCCGCGTTTGACCACAAGGCGGGACGCTGGACCGGTTTTCTTCTGGCCCGAAA
>CALAIJ010000235.1 GCA_937923365.1 uncultured Sulfitobacter sp. | reverse complement strand
TTGGCCGCAAGAAATCCTTCTTCGATGCCTTTGGTGACATCGCGCGACTGGATGATGGAGCCGCAGCTCTCGTTAAGGTTATCCAGCGACGGGAAGGGGAAAAACTCACCCTTGGTCGCCTCGCCTGTATTCTGCGCGAGCAGGTCCGCCATGGACATCGGCGCGCTTGATCCTTCGGATCCGCACCAGTCTGACAGGCCAAGTGCTTTGAACACACTGTCGTAAAAGGCCATCGTAATTCTCCCCGGGGGTCTTCTTGTAAAAAGGGCCTCCCCACCGATCTGGTGGAGAGGCCCGTTATGGCGTTGGTGGGCTTAGTTAAGAACCGCGGCCAGCTTTGCTTTGGCCTCGTCGTTCAGCCAACCTGCCCATGTGTCCTTGTAGTTGGTCAGGAAGTACACGGCCGCTTCGTCGTAGGACGCGTTGTTGTCCAGACGCCATGCGAGTACTTCACCCATCTGAGCATTGGTGAAGGCCACATTGCCCATCAACTCGGCAATCGCCGGGTTTTCATCCACAAAGGATTTGGACGCGGCGGTCACAACCTTGGACGCAGGATAGGCAGAGAAACCGGGCGTCGCGCAGTCAACGTCACCGTTACAGGCGTGCGCTTCGGCGTTGTACTCAGGCACCTTGACCTGCACCATGGGGTACTTGCCCAAAACGGCAGTCGGCGCCCAGTAGTAACCGAACCATGGCTTCTTTTCGTCGTAAGCCGCAGCGATTGACGTCTGCAGCGTCTCGCCGGAACCGTGCTGGAAGCGCTCAAGGCCGGAGCCTTCGATCTTGGCCGCCTTCAGGTTGTTGTTGTTGATGATGTCGCACGCCCAGCCCGATGGGCAGTCGTGGAACTTGCCACCAACAGCGGCGGGGTTGGCCATGATGCCTTCCCAAGTGGTCAGCTCCGGGTTGCTCTCTGCGAGGTAGGCAGGGATCCACCATGCTTCGACACCGCCGTCAGACAGGACGTTGCCCAGTTCGACCAGCTTGCCGTCGGCCAGCAGCGGCTCGTACGCCGGTGTGGAGTTTGCCCAGACTTCCGTCAGGATGTCAGGCTCGCCCGTTTCGGCCAGCGACGTCAGCGCGGGCACTGTGGAGGATGGTACCTTTTGCACGGTACAGCCGTACCCTTGCTCCATCAGGAACTTGGCAACAGCCGTCACAACGGCTGAGGATGCCCAGTCCATCTCGGTGATGGAAACGTCGCCACAACCGTGGCCGTCGGCGAAGGCAGCTGTGCCGCCAAATGTCAGGGCGGCCGCTGTTGCGACGCCTGCGATTACTTTCTTCATAGTTAACTCCCTGTGATCCCGCCGCATTCAGCGCAGCAGGTTAAAGCAGAGAGAAACAAGCACGATTCCGCCGAAGTTACGAGCGAAAAACGGCATCCAAAGTCCAAAAACGACAATCACCGCAGATCGTGAGCAAAAGCGGAATATTCTTGTCAGGAAAGCCGCATAATCGCGCTTTTCTACCCTTCGCACGGATAGAATCGCCTACACGCAGAGCGCGCAGTTGCTTTTTCCAATCAGACCGCCGCTTGAGTTGCCCTGCTAGACCCGCCGCAAACCGGAATGGCTTAGCAAGTCGACCAGCATCTTGCCCGAGCGTTCCCGGTGGCGGCGATGGATTGCGCCTGCTTTTTCTGCCTCGCCTGCGCGGATCGCCTCAAGAACAGCGCGGTGATCGGCGTTGGATTGCGCGGGCAAGGGCCGCAGATGCAGCGTGACATTCCGCGCACGGCGGACCTGATCGCCCATTTGATCCGTGATCTGCGTGATGCGGGAATTGCGCGCCAACCGGACCAACTCGCGGTGGAAATCCTCATCGGCTTGCGCCCATACCTCCAGATTTCTGGCTGTGATCGCAGCATCCATCCGCGCAATTGCGTCGGCCAGCGGGCGCAGTTCTGGTCCGGAATAGCCGATTTGTGCGGCACGCTCTGCCGCAAGGCTTTCGAGTGCGGTCAGAACGTCATAAACCTCGCGCATGTCAGCGGCGGACACGGGCACGATCCGCACCCCCTTGCGCGGTCTGACTTCCAGCAGGCCTTGGCCCTCCAGCACCAATGCGGCCTCGCGCACCGGCGTGCGGGACATGCCCAGATGTTCGGCCAGTTCCGTCTCCAGATGATCTGATCCGGGGGGCAATTCGCCTGAGAATATGAGCGCCCGCAAGGCTCGTGCCGCGCGCTGGACGTTGGACTGCGGCTTACCTGACCCTTGCGTCATAAGGTGACCTTTCGCCCTTCCGCAGCGGAGGCATAGATCGCCTCTTCGATATGCAGGACCCGCAAATAGTCTGCGCCCGTGTTCTCCAGCGGCGTCCCCTTCGTGATGCCCGACACGACGTGCTGTTGCAGGTGATGCACGCAGTTGCCACCAAAGCCGTCCCACAGATCGGGCTGCAGCAAGCAGGTTGCGGTCTGACTGCCGAAGGGGCGGTGCCAGACGGCGCCGTCGCCCCCCAAACTAAGCGTACCTTTGGCGCCTTCGACCAACGCCTCGCCCATGGTGCGGCGGCGATTGTCGGCGGCATGATCCAGCGTGCGGTTGCCGTCAAACAACGCGCGCGCGCCATCCGGGTGGTCGAACAGAATCACGCCTGCGTCTTCGCCCGCAATCGCCGGATTGACACGGCGCAGATCGGCGTACACGGCCGTTGGGTCCCCCAACAGAAAGCGGAACGTATCGACCCAATGTACCGCCGTTTCATGCACCAGAAAGCGCGGCATTTTCTGGAAATAGGGCTG
>CALAIJ010000234.1 GCA_937923365.1 uncultured Sulfitobacter sp. | reverse complement strand
TCCACTTTATGATCGTCGCGCACCAGTGACGCCGCAACGGAATAGCGCTCGGGGTCTTTGTCATAGTGCGCGGAGCGGCGCAGCATCAGACGATCTGGCTTGTCCGCTGTCGCCTTCTGGTAGGCCGTGACTGTATCAAATTGGGAGGTGTTCTTTTGCAACCGCGCAAAGGTATCCGGATCAGGTTCAAAGGCGATCACATCCGCACCCTTGGCTGCAAAGCGCGTCGTCATTTCGCCCACGTTCGCGCCCAGATCAATGCACAGGTCCCCTGCCCGCAGATCGTCGATCATCGCATCGTAATAGTCGGGCGCACCCATGCCCCGCCTGCGTTTCAGCTTGCGGTAGGCGATATGCCCCAGCTTGCCCGGAATGGCCGTGCCCAACGTCATGGCATGTTCAAACAGGCCCCTTGGGGGGACTGCATTCATTTTGGGCAAAGGCCGGGTCATGCAGCGTCTTCCTTCCAGCCGCCCGCGCGGGTCTGCACAAAAGCATCTGCGCAGAGCTTTGCCAGCGCGCGCACACGCCCGATATAGGCCTGTCGTTCAGTAACCGAGATCACGCCACGCGCGTCCAGCAGGTTGAACATGTGGCTGGCCTTGATGCATTGGTCATACGCGGGATGCGCCATGATAATGCGCTTGCCTGTCTTGGGGTCCTCGTGCGGCTCCTCGAGAATGGCTTTGCAGTGGGCTTCGGCCTCTTCGAACTGGCGCAGCAACACTTTGGTGTTGGCAGTGTCAAAGTTCCAGCGGGCGTATTCTTCTTCGGTTTGTTTGAAGACGTCCCGGTAGGTCAGCGGAATGGGCGCATCGGGATCGTTGAACGGCATGTCCATCACGTGATCCACACCCAGCACATACATCGCAAGGCGTTCCAGACCGTAAGTCAGCTCGCCCGAGACAGGCGCGCAATCATGGCCGCCCACCTGCTGGAAGTAGGTGAATTGCGACACTTCCATGCCGTCGCACCAGACCTCCCAGCCCAGACCCCAGGCACCCAAGGTCGGGCTTTCCCAGTCGTCTTCGACAAACCGGATGTCGTGGAGCTCCATGTCAACGCCGATCGCTTGCAGCGACCCAAGGTACAGCTCTTGCAGGTTTGGCGGGCTGGGTTTGATCAGCACCTGATACTGGTAGTAGTGTTGCAGGCGGTTGGGGTTCTCGCCGTAGCGGCCATCGGTCGGGCGGCGCGAAGGCTGCACGTAGGCCGCCGCCCACGGCTGGGTGCCAAGGGAACGCAGCGTGGTTGCAGGGTGGAAGGTACCTGCGCCCACCTCCATGTCGTAGGGTTGCAAAATGGCGCAGCCATGGCGCGCCCAGTAGGCCTGCAAAGCCAGAATAATGGCCTGAAACGAGCGCGGTGCGTCGGCGGATTTGGACATCGGTCACCCCTTGAAATGTCTGGCCCTTTCCTAAGGGTGCGACACGCCGTGGTCAATCGCAGCATTTTGCCCCAAATGACGCGGATCAGCGCCGACACCCCATGGCAATTCCAGCGTCTTTCTGCTTATCTGCCGCTGACATAGAATCTTATGAGCAGCAGTTTACGATGACATCTTTTTTCAAGGCTCTCGTAGCCCTCGTTTTTGCCCTGACATTCGCAGGTCACGCCCATGCGCAATCGGACGACGATGTCGTTTGGGTCCAGATCGAAGCGCAACCCTCGCTGGCACGTGCCACGCAACGCGCGCAGGACTATGCAGCGCAGTTGCAGGACGTGAACGGCTTTTCTTTGGGGGCGGGTTGGTACGGGATCGCCGTCGGGCCCTACCGCCGCGCAGATGCCGAAGTGGTCTTGCGCCAGTATGTGCGTCAGGGCCTTGTGCCACGGGACAGCTATATCCAACTGTCCAGCCGTTTCCGCCAGCAATTCTGGCCCGTTGGCGCCAACGTGCTGAGCACAGGCGTCATCGACGCACCAGGCACCGCGCAAGTGGCCGCGCCTGAAACACCTGCAGAACCAGAGGCCCCTGCCGAGGCCGCACCAGAGACGCCCACAGAACCGCAAGTCGCCGAAGTTGTTACGCCTGAACCAGAACCGGAGCCAGAACCCGCAGACGAGACAGTGCGGGAGGCACAGGCGTCCGAGCGTTTGCTCAGCCGTGACGAAAAGAAAGACCTGCAAATCGCGCTGAAATGGGCAGGCTTTTACACCGCAGGTATCGACGGATCCTATGGCCGCGGCACGCGCAACTCTATGGCTGCGTGGCAAGAGGCCAACAATTTCGAGAAAACCGGCGTGCTGACCACGCTTCAGCGATCCGTATTGCTGCGTCAATATAATGCGGTGCTGGACGGTCTGGGCCTACGCATGGTGCGTGATGCAAAGGCGGGGATCGAAATGATGATGCCCACAGCCGAGGTCAAGTTCGACAAGTACGAAGCTCCATTTGCGCAGTACAACAGCAGCGGCGACATCGGCGCGCGGGTCTTGCTGATCTCTCAGGCGGGGGATCAGGACACGCTTTATGGTCTCTACGACATCATGCAGACGCTCGAGATTGTCCCCCTCGAGGGCGCACGCAAGCGCGGACGCGCGTCGTTCGATCTGGTAGGGCAGAACGCGCAGTTCATCTCCACCACCGAAGCCAAGCTTGAAGGCGGCGAGATCAAAGGGTTCACCCTGATCTGGCCCACCGGTGACGAAGACCGCCGCACACGGGTGCTGGCTGCCATGCAAAAGAGCTTTGCGCGTCTGCCCGGCACGCTCGACCCCGCAGAAGGCTCCGCTGAGGATCAGGCGATTGATCTGGTCTCGGGGTTGCAGATACGCCAGCCGAAAGTGTCCCGCTCCGGCTTTTTCATTGATAGCAAAGGCGCTGTTCTGACCACGTCAGAGGCGGTTCAGTCCTGCGGGCGTCTGACCATTGA
>CALAIJ010000233.1 GCA_937923365.1 uncultured Sulfitobacter sp. | reverse complement strand
ATGGTCGAGGCCGCAAATCAGGACGTGTCCAATGGCGTCGTCAGTGCGGACAAGGTTGTAGCAGGCGAGAACGGCTGGCTGGTCGTGCACCGTACGGATGCCGATATGAAGCCCGGCCCCGTTGTCGGCTACGCCCCGCTGCGCGGCGGTGAAAACACCGATGTCGCCGCGATTTTGCAAGAAGAGGTCAAATCCGGCGAGATGCTGATGCTCATGGTCCACGCGGAGCAGGGCGGCATGAAAACCGGTGTGTTCGAATACACGCTGGGCGCCAAGGAAGACGGCCCCATCAAGCCTGACGGCAAACTGGTGATGCAAGTGATCACAGCTGACTAAGCTGCGCGTTTCGTAACCAGTACCAAGGCCCGCTTGTCCCCCAAGCGGGCCTTTCTTTTGTCAGTCAAAGCGCGGCAGGCCCTTGTCCGGCACTTCGTCTTTGTCCACGTCCTGACCGCGCCGCTGGTCACGTGCAGCCAGCAAGCGCAAGCGCAGGGCGTTGATGCGGATAAAGCCAGCGGCGTCTTTTTGATCATAGGCACCGCGATCATCTTCAAACGTGACGTGCTGCTCTGAATAGAGGCTCTCATTCGACCAACGACCCACCACGCGGGCGGATCCTTTGTAGAGTTTCAGGCGGACGGTGCCGCTGACGTGTTTTTGGCTTTCGTCGATCAGGGCCTGCAGCATCTCGCGCTCTGGGCTGAACCAGAAACCGTTGTAGATCAGTTCGGCGTATTTCGGCATCAGCTCGTCTTTGAGGTGGGCCGCCCCCCGGTCCAGCGTGATCGATTCGATACCGCGATGCGCCTCAAGCAGCAGGGTGCCGCCGGGGGTCTCGTAGATGCCGCGTGACTTCATGCCAACAAAGCGGCCTTCGACCAGATCGAGACGTCCGCAGCCGTGCTTGCCGCCCAGTTCGTTCAGTTTGGTCAGGATCGTCGCAGGGGACATCGCCTCGCCATTGATCGATACCGCATCGCCCTTCTCGAAACCCACTTCGATGAACTCTGGCGTGTCGGGGGCATCCTCTGGGTTGACCGTGCGCTGATAGACATAATCCGGCGCATCCATTGCGGGGTCTTCCAGCACTTTGCCTTCAGACGAAGTATGCAGCAGGTTGGCATCTACGCTGAACGGCGCTTCACCGCGCTTGTCTTTTGCAACGGGGATCTGGTTCTGTTCGGCAAACTCCAACAGCTTGGTGCGGCTGGTCAGATCCCATTCACGCCATGGGGCGATGACCTTGATTTCGGGGTTGAGCGCGTAGGCGGCCAGTTCAAAGCGGACCTGATCGTTGCCCTTGCCTGTTGCCCCGTGTGCGACCGCGTCGGCCCCAGTCTCGGCGGCGATTTCAACCAGACGTTTGGAAATCAACGGACGTGCGATAGAGGTGCCCAGCAGGTACAGCCCTTCATAAAGCGCATTGGCGCGGAACATCGGGAAGACAAAGTCACGCACGAATTCCTCGCGCACGTCCTCAATGTAGATTTCCGAGGCACCCATCATCTCCGCTTTCTTGCGGGCGGGTTCCAGCTCTTCTCCCTGACCCAGATCGGCGGTGAAGGTCACGACCTCGCAACCGTATTCGGTCTGCAGCCACTTGAGGATGATCGACGTATCCAAGCCGCCGGAATAGGCAAGCACAACTTTCTTGGGCGCGGACATGGGCGGGGCTCCTTTATGGGTTCGCAGGGCACGTACCGCCTTTTAGGGAGACGGGCAAGGTTGATGCGACGATTGCGCTGTGTCACACCCCTTTCAAGCAGATTATGAACAAAGGAATTGTCGGATGAAGGGTTGGGAGATTTTGGCGCACTCCGTGCGGTTGGTTTTCAACAATATCGAACAGGCACTGAAAATCTCGGCAGTGCCTTATGCGATCAGTGCGCTGGCGTTTCTGGTGTTCGGCCTGCCCGCAATCGGCGCGCTTGAGGCCGGCACCGCCGAGGCGCTGATGAACGCAGGTTCTGGCGTCTGGCTGGGGCAGCTTGCCTATATCATCATTTCCGTGATTGTGACGCTTTGGATTGCCGTCGCATGGCACCGCTATGTGTTGATGGAGGAATACCCCGAAGGCTGGGTGCCTCGTCTTCATAGTGGCCCGATGACATCCTATTTTCTTAGCAGCATCCTGATTGGTCTGCTTATCTTTGGCGTTGTTCTGGTTGTATCGCTGTTGGTTGGCCTTATCGCTTTTGGCCTTGGCCCGTCGGGCGCATTCCTTCTGGGTCTCGTCGCTATGGCGGTGGGCACGTACATCTTTTACCGTTTATGTGCCGTCCTGCCCGCAGCGGCGGTCGGTAGGACGATGCGCTTCGGCGAGGCATGGGAAGCCACGCGCGGCTCTGGCGGAACAATCGCTGTTCTGGTGCTGTTGGTCGTTGTCGCTTCCATCATCATCCAGATGCCCACCACTTTGGGCAGCGGCAGCAGCATATTCGGGATCATCTATTCGTTGATCGTCAACTGGCTGTCGATGCTGATCGGTGTCAGCGTCCTGACCACGTTCTACGGCCACTACGTCGAAGGCCGCCCTATCGACTAACCCACGACCGGAGCCCCGCATGAGCGATTTCCAGACCAAAGCGCAAGCGGCCACCAAAGCCATGCGCGCGGTGTTTCCCGAAACGCCCTGCATGCGCAACGATCTGCTGTCTGCCCGCTTTGGGGCTGATATCTGGCTCAAGCGGGAAGATCTGTCGCCCGTGCGGTCCTACAAATTGCGCGGAGCGTTCAACGCCATGCGCAAGGTCATTCCGGGGGCGGAAGTGTTCGTCTGCGCCTCTGCGGGCAATCACGCGCAAGGTGTTGCGTTTATGTGCAGGCATTTCGGCGTGCGCGGCGTGGTCTTCATGCCTGTCACCACGCCTGAACAGAAGATCCTCAAGACCCGTATGTTCGGGGGCGATCATGTCGAAGTGCGCCTTGTCGGAGATTACTTCGATGCCTCACTGGCCGCCGCGCAAACATTTTGTGCCGAAGAGGGCGCGCATTTCCTGTCACCATTCGATGATGAGGATGTGATCGAAGGTCAGGCCAGCGTCGCGGTCGAGATCGAATCGCAACTGGGCCGCGTACCGGATCACATCATCCTGCCTGTCGGCGGGGGCGGTTTGTCCTCAGGCACGCGTAGCTACTATGGCGACAAGTGCCGTTTCACCTTTGTAGAGCCTGATGGCGCGCGGTCACTGGCCGAAGCTGTAGCTGCCGGAAAGCCGGTGGATGTATCGCCCATCAACTCTTTCGTTGATGGCGCCGCTGTCGCAAAAATCGGCGCGCGAACCTTTGCCCGATTGCGTGATGTTACCAGCGCTGAAGTCATTGCGCTGTCCGAGGACCGCATCTGTGGCACCATCGTCGAGATGCTGAATGTCGAAGGCATCGTGCTGGAGCCCGCAGGCGCCCTTGCCATCGAGGCGCTGGGCGAAGTCGCGGACCGCATCAAGGGCAAGACGGTTGTCTGTGTCGCCTCAGGCGGCAACTTCGATTTCGAACGTCTGCCCGAGGTCAAGGAACGCGCCCAGCGCTATGCCGGCCTCAAGAAGTATTTCATTCTGCGATTGCCCCAGCGACCCGGTGCCTTGCGGGACTTTCTCGATACCCTGGGTCCGCACGATAACATCACGCGGTTCGAGTATATGAAGAAATCCGCGCGCAACTTCGGTTCAGTTCTGATCGGCATCGAAACAGACGCCCCCGAGAATTTCCCCGCCATGTTCCGGCGCATTGATGACGCAGGGTTTACCTATACCGACATCACCAATGATGAGACGCTTGCACAATTCGTAATCTAGGGAATCGCTCATGAAAATCGATGGCAAAGCAGTTGTGATCACTGGCGCTGGCAGCGGCATTGGGGCGGCCCTTGCCCGGCGCATGGCAAAGATGGGTGCGCAGGTCTGTGTGGGCGATCTGAATGCGGATGCAGCAAAGTCCGTTGCCGCAGAGATCGGCGGCCACGGGTTTGCTTGCGACGTGCGCGATGAGGCGCAGGTTCAGAACCTCATCGCACAGGCTACCAAAGCGCTGGGCAGCATCGACATCTACGTGTCCAATGCTGGGATCGGTCGGGGGGAGCCAAGCCACGCCGCATCAGCCGATAATGACGTCTGGATGCTGAACTGGCAGGTGCATGTGATGGCGCATGTCTATGCGTCGCGCGCATTGCTGCCGATGATGATCGAACGCGGCTCTGGGCATCTGGTCAACGTTGCTTCTGCCGCAGGACTGCTGAACCAGATCGGTGATGCTGCCTATTCGGCCACCAAACACGCCGCCGTCAGTTTTGCCGAATCGCTTGCGATTACCCACGGGGCGGATGGGATCGGCGTGTCGGTGGTGTGTCCGCAATACGTGGCAACGCCCTTGCTGGGTCTGTCCGATGCCGACGCCTCTGATCGGGCATCGCTGCTGACCGCGGATGATGTGGCCGCAGCCGTCACCAACGGTGTCGAGGCGGACCAGTTCCTGATCCTGTCGCACCCCGTGGTCAAGGACTACACCCAGCAGCGTGCGCAGGATCATGAGCGCTGGATCACCGGAATGCAGATGTTGCGGGCCAAGGCGCAAGAGCACTTTGGCGATGCGGCGGCAACGACACTCTACAAACTGGTTTAGGCGCGCGCTAGCTGGCGACGGCCAAAGGGATGCGGTCCAGAAACAGCCGTTTGCTATCCGCATAGGCGGCAAGGATCACGGGCACGTCCACTTCTGCGGCCAACCCGTCGCGGCACATTTTTTCGCCTGCGTGGCACTGTTCAACAAAGGTGCGAAACCCCAGTCCCGCAGCGCATCCCTTGGCAAAGTGCAGGTCGTCGCCCAGGGTCTCGGGATTAATCTCGTTGGACAGGCGCGCCACAAACGCGTCCACCTCTTCGATGAAAAGCGCGACGATTTCGTCAAAATCCTCAGGCCCGACTTCGTCCTTCAGCATATCGACATGTGCCCAATCAATCATGAGGCCCCCTTTCGTGTTAAACGAAAACCTGCACCGGAGAGGGTTAACAAACATTCATGCGTGACACGGCAGGTCATTAAAATTGTTCAGTTCATTTCCCGTTAATCATGGCCGCTGCAAGTTGCCGTGGTAAATCCGAGGATGCTTGCCTGCGTATGATGTTGACTGACCTGAAACATGCCGATGATGCCGCCACGCCAATGACGTCCCGCCGCGTGCGTGTGCTTGTCGTTGATGACAGTCGCTTTCAGCGCCGTGTTCTTGCGGCGTCTCTTTCCAAGCTCGGGTACGAAGTGACAGAGGCCGAATCAGGCGAGGAGGCGATGACGTTATGTCGCCAGTCCATGCCCGATATGGTTTTGAGCGACTGGATGATGCCCGGCATGTCCGGGATCGAGTTTTGCGAAGCTTTCCGCACCATGTCGGAGCATCACTACGGCTACTTTATCATCCTCACCTCCAAGACAGAAAAGAAAGAGATCGCCCGCGGGCTGGATGCGGGGGCGGATGACTTTCTGTCGAAACCTGTCGATTCACACGAACTGCGTGCGCGGCTGAATGCGGGCAAGCGGGTCCTGCAAATGCAACGTGATCTGCGCCGCGGCAACCAGTTGCTCAGCGATACGCTTGAAGAATTGCAGTCAATGTACGATTCTGTTGATCGCGATCTGCTTGAGGCAAAGACGCTTCAGCAGTCGTTGCTGCGCGACCGCTATGTGAAATTTGATCAGGCAGAGCTGTCCTTGATGCTGCGGTCCAGCGGTCATGTAGGTGGCGATCTTGTGGGTCACTTTCCGGCGGGCGACGGAAAGCTGGGGCTCTTTGCCATTGACGTCTCAGGGCACGGGATCAGTTCGGCGCTGATGACTGCGCGGCTTGCCGGATATCTGTCCGCCACAACGCCTGAACACAATGTCGCGCTAATGCGTCAGGCCGATGGTAGCCTTGTGCCCCGCGCCCCGCAGGATGTGATCGCCGAGCTGAACGGCCTCGTGCTGGGAGAGATGAACACGGAGCATTACTTCACCCTGATGCTTGGGATTGTTGATCTCAGGACGGGTATTGTCACGCTGTCGCAGGCCGGACATCCGCATCCCATTGTGCAACGCAGGAACGGGCAGATTGAACAGAACGGTACAGGTGGTTTTCCCGTTGGTTTGCTTGAAGGTGTTTCATTCCAGCAGTTCCAGATCACGCTTAATCCCGGGGACAGGCTGTTGATCCTGTCAGATGGTGTGACCGAATGCCCCGATCCTGCCGGTCAATTGCTGGCTGAAAGCGGCATCAGCGACATGATGACCCGATTGCAAGACACCAAGGGCCCTGCCTGTCTGGACCGTCTGGTTCAGGAACTGACGATCTTTGCGGGCAAGAAAGACTTTCCTGACGACGTATCCGCCATCCTGTTTGAATACGGCAGCGCAGATTAGCGGGCGTACTGCGCCATAAACATCCGGTCCCCGTCGTTCCCGAGGGATGCGATGGCTTCGTCCGCGCTTAGAACCATGCTGTGGTGATCGGCCTCAATCGGCTCGGTGACCTTGCGCACAGGGTGCGCCACATAGATATGGCATAGTTTCTCTGCCCAAAGATTGTATTCCGGCATGTAAACAAACCTGCGAAACGCCCCCAGCCGTCTTGGCCGCGCTATGGCCCAGCCGATTTCCTCAAGCACTTCGCGGTGCAATGCCTGCAATGGCGATTCGCCCGGATCAATGCCGCCACCCGGCAGCATGACTTCGACCTCGTCCGTGATCTGGGCCACCATCAGGAACCGGCCTTGCAATGGCAGGATGGCATAGGCACCCGCCCGCAACTGATAGCGCTTGTCACCACGGGGCACTTCACCCACACGTCTGATCATTGTCACGCCCCTTTTACCGTCACTTGCCGCGCCTATATAGACGCGGTATGCCAAGCGGCCCCCGATAAGGAAACCCCAATGACGAACGGCACTCAGATCGCGTGGGACGATAGCGTCCTGCCATTCCAGCTTGATGGCGCAGACATCCGTGGCCGCGTGGCGCGGCTGGATGGTGTGTTGGAGGGGATTTTGTCCCAACACGATTATCCCCCTCAGGTCGAGGCATTGGTCGCCGAAATGGCGCTGCTGACGGCGATGATTGGTCAGACGATCAAACTGCGGTGGAAGCTGTCGTTGCAGGTTCAGTCCAAGGGTGCGGTACGGATGATCGCCACCGATTACTACGGTCCCGACGCTGAAGGTCGCGCCGCCCGCGTGCGCGCCTATGCCAGCTATGATGCGGACCGTCTGACAGATGCGGCACCGTTCGAGCAGATAGGCGAAGGCTATTTTGCCGTGATGATCGATCAGGGGGACGGTATGAAACCCTATCAGGGGATCACGCCCTTGGCGGGTGGATCTCTTGCCGCCTGTGCGGAGGCGTATTTTGCCCAGTCCGAGCAACTGCCCACGCGTTTCCAGCTGAGCTTTGGCAAATCCACCACACCCGACCAGCCAGAGCATTGGCGTGCAGGCGGCGTGATGTTGCAGCACATGCCCAAAGCCTCGCCTTTTGCCGCAAAGGGTGAAGGGTCAGGCGATGTGCTGGCCGCCGGCGATCTGGTGCATGGTGATGAGGAAGAGAATTGGAACCGCGTCAACATCCTGCTCGATACGGTCGAGGAGTTGGAGTTGATCGGCCCGTCCATTCCCCCCACCGACCTGCTGTTGCGCTTGTTCCACGAAGAGCAGCCCCGCGTTTTTGATGCGCAAGCCGTGCGTTTTGGCTGTACCTGCTCCGAAGATCGCGTGCGCCAAAGCCTGTCGATCTATTCCGCCAAGGACATCGAACATATGACCACCCAAGAGGGTCGCGTCACCGCTGATTGCCAATTCTGTGGAGCCCATTATGACATGGACGCCAAGTCCGTCGGGTTCGAGGCTGCGGAACAGAGTGAGTGATCTGATCGGAGATATCCGCGTCGCTCTTGCGCGCGAGGGCGCGCCGTCGTCCGATTTTGATCTGAACAGGAATGTCACCTTGCCTGCGGACCGCACCCTGAGGCCCGCAGGCGTACTTGCGCCTGTCATCTATCGCAACGGGCGCTACGAGGTGCTGCTCACCAAGCGGTCTTCTGCGTTGAAACATCATCCCGGCCAGATCGCGTTCCCCGGTGGCAAGCAGGATGATGGAGATGTGGATGTCATCGCCGCCGCCTTGCGCGAAGCGGACGAAGAGATCGGGCTGCCCCGTCATAACGTCGACGTCCTTGGCACTTTGCCCGCACACGAGACAGTGACAGGTTTCAAAGTGACCCCCGTCATCGGCCTTGTCAAAGACGCATTCGATATCACACCGGAACCCGGAGAGGTCGAAGAGGTCTTTGCTGTGCCGCTGGCGCATGTGCTGAACCCCGACAACTACCTGATCGAATCGCGGCGCTGGCGTGGTCAGCGGCGGCATTATTTTGTCGTTCCTTACGGACCCTATTACATCTGGGGCGCAACCGCGCGTATGTTGCGGGCATGGACACAAGCAATGACATCCGTTTAGACCCCGCCACCAGTTGGTTGACCGACCCCGCCGCGCGGGCCGTGTGTCAGGCGGTGCAGGCGGGCGGGCACGCGATCTACTTTGTGGGTGGCTGCGTGCGCAACGCGTTGCTGGGCGTCGCCGACAGCGATGTCGACATGTCCACCGATGCGCACCCCCAACGGGTGATGGAGCTGGCAAAGGCAGCGGGCCTCAAGTCCGTGCCCACAGGCATCGACCACGGCACCATCACCGTTGTCGCAGATGGCAAACCCTTCGAGATCACGACCTTTCGCCGCGATGTGGAGACCGATGGCCGCCGCGCCGTCGTCGCGTTTTCGGACGACATCCAGGATGATGCGCGCAGGCGGGACTTTACCATGAACGCACTTTACGCAACGCCTGAAGGTGCGGTCATCGACCCGCTTGGCGGTCTGCCCGATCTGCAGGCACGGCGGGTGCGCTTTATCGAAGACGCAGGTGCGCGCATCCGCGAAGACTATCTGCGGACGTTGCGTTTCTTTCGGTTTGTCGCGTGGTATGGTGATCCCGCAGCGGGTTTTGACAGCGGTGCCTTGGCGGCCATTGCGCAAAACCTCGACGGGTTAGAGACGCTTTCCGCAGAACGTATCGGTCACGAAATGCGCAAGCTGCTGGCTGCCCCCGATCCCGCCCCCGCCCTTGCGGTGATGCGCAGCACAGGTGTTCTGCCACAAATCCTTGTCGGCGCGGATGATCGCTGGATCGCCCCGATTGTCCATTTTGAAGGGGCGCTAGGTCTTGCACCCGTGTGGCTGACGCGGCTTGCTGCACTTGGCGGGCAAGACGTGCCGGACCGCCTCCGGCTTAGTAAGACCGAGGCGCGTGAACTTGGCGCTTACATCGATGCCGGCTACGGCGCGATGCCGCTGCCGGAAATTGCCTATCGCCACGGGGCGCAGGTCGCACAGGCCGCTTTATTGCTGCGCGCGGCCATGACAGAGACGCCACCCGATCCCGCAAACCTTGCGCCGATCAAGCAAGCGGCAAAGGCGCAGTTTCCCGTTGTGGCGGCAGACCTGATGCCGGACTACATAGGGCCAGCGCTGGGCAAACGGCTGGCGGAACTTGAGGGGATCTGGATCGCCTCAAACTTCACGTTGAAAAAAAGTGACCTCCTAAACCATGGTTGATGGCTGGACGTGTGGGCGTAGCCCCCGTACAAAGGGCATCAGGAACACGGAGGAATGCGAAATGTATCGCGGGATCTGGAACGGCTGAAGCCGTAAAACCATCGCCCCACGCCAAGGCCAGCCAGCGCTGCGCCTGATCATTTTGCTTATTCTGACAAAGGCTGTTTGCCATGTTCCGTTTCTTTGAAAATCTCGTTGATCCCTACGTTGCCTACCCTGAACAAGACGCCCCGCCGCAAAAGCTCTGGCCGTTTTTGCGTGACTATTGCGGACCGTTCAAAGGGGTCTTCTGGGCGACGGGCATCATGTCTATCGTTGTTGCCGCGATCGAGATCTGGCTGATCTACTACATGGGCCGGATCGTGGATGTGCTGGGCGGGGAGCCCGCAACGTTCTGGGAGAGCTACGGCACAGAGCTGATCTGGGTCGCGTTGTTCATCCTGCTCGTGCGGCCCGTGTTGCAGGCGCTGGATGTGGCGTTGATCAACAATGCGATCATCCCCAATTTCGGCACGCTGATCCGTTGGCGCGCGCACCGGCAGGTTTTACGCCAATCGGTCGGCTGGTTCGAGAATGACTTTGCCGGGCGCATCGCCAACCGGATCATGCAGACACCCCCCGCCGCGGGCGAGGTCGTGTTTCAGGTGTTCGACGCGCTGTCATATTCCATGGCTTACATGATCGGGGCGGCTATCCTGCTGACCACTTCCGACTGGCGGTTGCTGATCCCGCTTGTCATCTGGTTCGCGCTTTATGCGGCGCTGGTCAGATGGACGGTCGCGCGGGTTGGTCCTGCCTCGCAAGCCGCGTCAGATGCGCGCTCAGAGGTCACGGGGCGCGTCGTCGACAGCTATACCAACATCCATTCCGTCAAGATGTTCGCGCATCATGATCTGGAGATGTCCTTTGCCCGCAAGGCCATCGAAAAGGCGCGTCAGACCTTTCAGATCGAGAACCGGATTTTCACGGTGATGGACGTCAGCCTGTCCGTGTTGAACGGCCTTCTGATCATCGGCGTTGTCGGCTGGGCGCTGCTGCTTTGGAGCCTTGGTGAGGCCAGCGTTGGCGTTGTTGCAGCGGCAGCGGCCCTGACGCTGCGGCTTAACTCCATGACGGCATGGATCATGTGGGCGGTGTCGTCGTTCTTTCGCGAATTGGGTGTCGTGGCCGAAGGGATGGAGACGATTGCCCAGCCCATCACCTTGGTGGATGCAAAAGACGCCAAGCCGCTTGTGCTGACCGATGGCCGGATCGAGGTCGCTGGTTTGACCCACCATTATGGGCGCACCTCTGGCGGGCTGGACGATATCACTCTCACCGTGCAGCCCGGTGAAAAGATCGGTCTGATCGGGCGGTCCGGTGCGGGCAAGTCCACCTTGGTCAAGCTGCTGCTGCGGTTCTATGACGCCGAACTAGGCCGGATCAGCATCGACGGGCAGGACGTCAGTGAGGTCACGCAGGACAGCCTGCGTCTGAACATCGGTGTTGTTCAGCAAGACAGCTCACTCTTGCACCGCTCCGTGCGCGAGAACATCCGGTATGGCCGCCCCGACGCATCAGAAGAAGACATGATCGCTGCGGCCAAGCAGGCGCAGGCGCACGCGTTCATCCTGGGTCTGGAAGACCCCGAAGGGAACAGCGGTTACGATGCCCGCGTTGGCGAACGCGGTGTCAAACTCTCTGGCGGGCAGCGGCAGCGGATCACCCTTGCACGCGTCATCCTCAAGAACGCGCCGATCCTGCTGCTGGACGAGGCGACCAGCGCGCTTGATAGCGAAGTGGAGGCGGTCATTCAGGAAACGCTTTACGGCATGATGGAAGGC
>CALAIJ010000232.1 GCA_937923365.1 uncultured Sulfitobacter sp. | reverse complement strand
CTGACACCCCCGCCCTGCACGATACTGCTGCGCGCCCGCTCCTGATCGGGCGGGTCAGTGATTCTCTGACCTTGGGTCTTTTGCGAAAGTGTCGTTATCAGGTGAATTTTGCCGCGCCTGCAGAATATGCATCTCGCACATAAATTAGGCGCTTTAAAAAAGTGTGCCCCTAATAATCTGTCGCAAATCTGCGGCAGGATTTACCAAAATAACAGGCCGGTTCCCGCGCCCCAGTGTTAGCGCATGACATTCTGAGCGGTGTCGCCCTACCATCCTAACCCGTCGTATTTGCTTGCGTTTCGCAGACGCTTAGTATGTTCTTCCGCCAGCGGCCAGCGGCGGGGGGAACTTCGCTGGCATTCAAATGGCTGTAATAGCAGTGGACAATCCGCGCCGCGGAACCAATTGTCTGCTGCACAATAAACGATTAACGACTCGGAGGAGAAAACATATGGAACGTCGTAAGTTCTTGAAGGGTGCCGCGATTGGCGCAGGTGCAACAGCACTGGCCACACCGGCACTGGCACAAGCTGCCAAACAACTGACAATCGTCTCAACATGGCCACGGGACTTCCCTGGTTTGGGTACGTCCGCGCAGCGTCTGGCTGAGCGTATCGGCGTCCTGTCTGACGGCGCATTCAACGTGGAATACTTTGCCGCTGGCGAACGTGTTGGCGCGTTTGACAGCTTTGACGAAGTTGCTTCCGGCAACTCTCAGGCTTACATCGCGGCGGATTACTACTGGGGCGGCAAGCACCCAGCGTATAACTACTTCACCTCCGTGCCGTTTGGCATGTCCACACCCCAGTGGAACGCGTGGATCAAGTTTGGCGGCGGTCAGGAACTCTGGGACGAGCTTTCAGCGTCCTTCGGCCTCAAAGCCATCATGTGCGGCTCCACCGGTACGCAAGCTGGCGGCTGGTTCAACAAAGAGATGGAAAGCCCCGAAGACTTCAAAGGTCTGAAGATGCGTATTCCAGGTCTCGGCGGTCAGGTTCTGACCAAAATGGGCGCTTCCACCGTGTCCCTGCCCGGCGGCCAGATCTATGAAAACCTCGTCTCCGGCGCCATTGAGGCGACTGAGTGGGTTGGTCCGTACAACGACTACTTCATGAAGTTCTACGAAGCAGCCAAGTACTACTACACCGGCGGCATGCACGAGCCAGGTGGCGGTCTTGCCTTCGGCATGAACCTCGACTTCTGGAACGGCCTCTCCGACTATGAGAAGTCCGTCATCGAAGCGGCCTGTAACGAAGAGCACGCAGCTTCCCACGAAGAGAACATCGCCAAGAACGGTGAATACCTTGCACGTCTGGTCAACGACCACGGCGTTCAGGTGCGCGCGTTCAACGACGATATCTGGGATGCGATGGGCGAAGCAGCGGCAGAGGTCTTCGAAGAAGTCCGCGGCCACTCCGAGCTGGCAGCCAAGATCGACGACAGCTTCCAAGCGTCGCTGCGCGAGACGGGCGCCTTTATGGCGAACTTCGAAGGCACCTTCGTGAACCAGCGTAACCGCGTTCTGGACATTTCCTAAGTCCGTTCGGTTAAGACCCAAAGCGGGGCCCGTCGCGGCCCCGCTTTTTTAATCAGATTTTTCGATCAGGTGCTCCTGCCCTACAGGTGGTTGAGCCCGAGCAAGAGACGATACGAGACGATATCATAGGCGATGTCATGGGGGGGATGTCATGAACACAGCACAGAAACATGTGGCCGCGAAACCGGCGCCAATTGCGCGGATGTTTGGCTGGGGGATGCTGGCCATCCTGACTGCCTTTGCCGTCAACAACGTGTTGGTGGTGGGCTTTGACTATCCCGGCGCAGCAGCGGTGATGTCCGCCTATTCCACCCCTGCCCTGATTAACGTGCTGGTGTATGCAGCGCTTTTGGTCGCTGCGGTCCTGTTCGTACTGGGCACGCCGGATCGCGCCTTGCGAAAAGACGCGATGAGCATCCACAAATTCAACGCCTATCTGATCCGTGCGTGTTTCTGGTCGGTCCTGCTGGTGGGCTGTGCGGATGCGCTGATCGCACTTGGCCGCGTGGAAAACCTGATGGACGGGTTCCTTGAGCCCGCGACGATCAACAACATGCGACAGGCCAGCTATGTGGGCATGTATGTGCATATGCCGCTGGTACTGGCAGGGTTTGTCCTTGCGCTGTTCACGCGCACGCTGGGCTTTCCATGGCTGGCCCTTATGATCGTGGCGGCGGAACTGGCGATCGTGATCTCGCGCTTTGTGTTCTCTTACGAGCAAGCGCTGATGGGCGATCTGGTGCGCTACTGGTATGCGGCGCTGTTCCTGTTCGCCTCGGCCTACACGCTGTTTGAAGACGGACATGTGCGCGTCGATGTGCTTTATGCCGGACTGGGACGCACCACCAAAGGCTTCCTGAACGCTTGGGGGTCGATCCTGCTGGGCATGACCACGGCGTGGGTGATCATCTACATCGGCTTTAACGGCAAGACGTCGATCATCAACAGCCCCGTGATGAACTTTGAAGTGACCCAGTCGGGCACCACGGGCATGTATGTCAAATACCAGATGGCGGCCTTTCTGGGCATCTTTGCCATTACCATGCTGATCCAGTTCGTCAGCTATTTCTTTGAATCCGTTGCCGACTGGCGCGATGAAGAGGGGCGCCGCAACGTGACCCCCGCAGCAGCCCACTAAGCAGGAGCGCACGTTATGGAACTTCTCTTTCTCGCCCTTCTGGTAGGTATCATGGCTTGGGCCCTTGGCTCGGGTTATCCAGTGGCTTTCGCGCTGCCCGGTGCGGCGGTAATCACCATCGGTCTTGCTGCCCTCACAGGACACCTCTTTGCAGGCTCGACAGATGCGTATTTCCATTCGGGGGGGCCGCAGCAATGGCTCTCAGCGGGGGTGACGAACCTTCGAGGGGTCTATTGGGAGGTCGAGAGGGATACGCTGATTGCCATCCCGCTGTTCATCTTCATGGGCATCATGTTGCAGCGGTCAAAAATTGCCGAAGACCTGCTGGTCGCGATGGCCCAGTTGTTTGGCCCCGTGCCGGGTGGTCTGGGTATTTCGGTCGTGTTCGTGGGCGCGCTGCTGGCGGCGACGACGGGCATTGTGGGCGCGACTGTGGTGGCGATGGGTCTCATTTCCCTGCCTGCGATGTTGCGCAACAATTATTCGCCCTCGCTGGCGACAGGCACGATTGCGGCCTCTGGCACCTTGGGGCAGATCATCCCGCCGTCGATTGTTCTGATCATTCTGGCGGACCAACTGGCTTCCGCCACGGATCAAGCCTCCACCGCGCGCAAGGCGTTGCACAAGGAAGCCACGGGCGAGTTGTCGATGCCTTCCGCGTTTGACGTGGCCTCCACCTCTGCGGGCGAGATGTTCCTTGGCGCGCTGGTGCCCGGCCTCGTGCTGGTGGCACTTTACATGCTCTACATCCTCGTGTTCGCGCTGATTAACCCCAAGGCTGCTCCGGCGGTTCGTATGGGTGGCAAGTTCGACGCGGCCTTCTGGGGCAATGTGGCCCTGACACTGATCCCGCCGCTGACCCTGATCTTCCTTGTTCTTGGTTCCATCCTGACGGGTGTGGCCACAGTGAACCAAGCGGGCGCTATTGGTGCGGCGGGTGCGATGCTGATGGCGGGCTACCGGTTGTCCGAAGACTCGGGCCGTCTGCGGTATGTGCCTGCGATCATCGGTCTGCTGGCGCTGGCGCTGCTGGCCTATTGCATTTCCGCCTATGAGATGAACCTCAAGAACGTGAGTTCGGCGGAGGACCTGATGGGCATCCGTCTGGGTCTTGTGGCCACGGCACTGCTGCTCTTGTCGCTTTTGTGGTCGGGCGCACGCGTGCTGCGGATTGAGAAGACCATGCACGGGGTGATGCTGGAAACCGCCAAGACCACCTCGCTGGTTTTCATCATCCTGTTGGGTGCGGCCATGCTGACTGCGGCCTTCCGTGCCTTTGGCGGTGAAGAGCTGGTGCGCGATTTCCTCAACTCCCTACCCGGCGGGTTCTGGACACAGTTCGTTATCGTGATGCTGGTGATTTTCATTCTGGGCTTCTTTCTGGACTTCATCGAAATCGCCGTGGTTGTGGTGCCGATTGTGGCGCCCATCCTGCTGGCTGATCCGTCTGCGAACATCACCGCCGTCTGGCTGGGCGTGATGATTGGCCTGAACATCCAGACGTCCTTCCTGACGCCGCCGTTTGGCTTTGCCCTGTTCTATCTGCGCGGCGTGGCCCCTGCGGTGGTCAAAACCGTTTCGATGTACAAGGGCGTGATCATGTTCATCGTCTTGCAATTGTCCGCTTTGGGCATCGTGGGCCTGTACCCGCCACTGGTGAACTATCTGCCGAACCGCGTGTCGTTCCTGTCGGACACGGCGCCACCACCGCGTAACCCCAAACTGCAGTACTGCATCGAGGAATACGTGGGCACACAGCTCGGGGATACCTCTGTGCTGACCAAGGTACTTGCGGATGGCAAGGCAATGGACCTGTCGGTTCTGCCCGCATCCATGGCCAAAGACCTGACCAAAGGCTTTGAAAGTGGCGAGGCGGCTCTGGTCTCTATCAATGACGCCTTTACGGCGGAAAAGGCTGTGACCGCCGCTGCGGATGAGTACCGCCCCCAGCAAGTGGTTGTGCGCCGGATCGAAAAACAGATCCGCCAGCTTGAGGAAGAGGCCGCTGAGATCACCAAGCTTTCCGCCCGTATGCGCTCGGAGGCCGAGGCAGAAAAGCGTGCCGAGATGGAAGCGGAGACAGCCGCCCTTCTGGCCGAGGTCGAGCATCTGCGCGGTACTGTTCCCGAAACATGGGAGCCTGTGCACGACAACTTTGCCAAGCTGACCACTGCCGAGCAAAAGGCGCGCACCAGCTACCGCCGTCAGGCGGACGCCGCATGGGAGGCCCCCAACGAGGTGCTCGCGGTGCTGGACGGGAACGATGCCTTTGCCGCGCTCGAACAAGAGCTACGTGATCTGCGTGCCTTCATCGAAGTGACCCCCGAAGCGGACGCTTTCGAAACCGTCGATGCGCTGGAGGACAAGTTCGCTGATATCGAAGGCGCGGGCGACATCAAGTCGGCCTTGGGCAAGGCGGAGCGTGCGTTGAAAGACAAGCGCAATCCTGATCGCGTCAAGGCGCTGGCCGAGTACGACAAGGCGCTGGCCGAGTATGAGGCGCAAGCTGCGTGGCGCGCCGAAGCCAACAGCACCTTGCGGCCGCAGCTTGTTGCCTACCTTGACGGTATTCGCGGCACGCTGGGCATCCGCCAGCAGGACCGCCTGACCCGTGAACAGGCGCTCTTTATGGCCAGCTGTAACGCCAAACATCGCGATATCTCGCTGAACTTCTAAAGACATCGAATGCGGCTCCACCTTTTGGGGCCGCATTCATTCTGGCACATGCAACTTGCGCCGATGGGCCTGCGAGCGTCCTGCTGATCGTTGGATTGGAATTCGGCCTGTTACATGATGCGCCCAGCGATTCATTGCGTGCACAGCGGCTGCATATCACTGATGATGTATCAAACTACATATATCATATTTGCTATATCATGCTTGATACATCACGCGCGTCACATGCCCTGAAAACCGCCGCTTTACGCCACCCGCTCACACTGTAGAAGGGGGCCATGACGCCGCTCACACTCACTTCGCTGGATGATCTGGACCGCTTGACCGTGGACGCCATTATCGACGTCCGCGCTCCTGCCGAATTTGCCGAAGACCATCTGCCCGGGGCCATCAACCTGCCCGTTCTGGACAACGCCCAACGGGCCGAAGTGGGCACAATCTACACCCAGGTCAGCCCGTTCAAGGCCCGCAAACTGGGCGGTGCTTTGGTGGCACAAAACACCGCAACACATCTGCTGGGCCCGCTTGCTGAGCATCTGGGGGACTGGCAACCGCTAATCTATTGCTGGCGCGGCGGGCAACGCTCGGGTGCCTTTTCAACGATCCTGAGTCAGGTGGGTTGGCGCGTGCATCTGCTGCAAGGCGGCTACCGCAGCTACCGCCGGCTGATTGTTTCGTCGCTTTATGACACGCCCCTGCCGCACCGCCTTATGCTGGTGGGGGGCGGCACAGGCACCGCAAAAACCGATCTGCTTTATGCACTCAAAGACGCGGGCGCCCAGATGCTGGACCTTGAAGGTCTGGCCCACCATCGCGGCTCGCTCTTTGGCGCGCGCGCGGGTGGCCA
>CALAIJ010000231.1 GCA_937923365.1 uncultured Sulfitobacter sp. | reverse complement strand
GGTGATCCCGCTGGTCCCCGGCGCGATCCTGTTTGACCTGCTCAATGGCGGCGACAAGGCGTGGGATGAAAACCCATACGCCGCATTGGGCCGCGCGGCGTTTGATGCCGCAGCAACACGCTTTGACCTTGGCACCATTGGTGCAGGCACAGGCGCGCTTACGGCGTCGATGAAGGGCGGGCTGGGGTCCGCCTCGCTTCAACTGCCTGATGGCAGTACGGTGGGTGCTTTGGTGGCCGTGAACCCGATGGGGTCGACCACCACGCCCGGCGATCGCCACTTCTTTGCGGCCCCTTTCGAACAGTCGGGCGAATTTGGCGATGCCGGAGTGGACACCGCCACAGGCCTTGGCCTGACGCTCGACAGTCGCAAGATCAACGCGATGTCACCGCGCGCCAATACGACCATCGCGATTGTGGCCACCGATGCGTCCCTGACCAAAGCGCAGTGCAACCGCGTGGCAACTGCCGCCCATGACGGCATCGCGCGCGCCATTGTGCCGGCACACACCCCGATGGACGGCGACCTTGTCTTTGGCCTTAGCACGGCGGCACGCCCGCAAGGGGACGTGGCGCTGATTGGCCATGCGGCCGCACTTTGCCTTGCACGCGCCATTGCCCGCGGCGTCTATCATGCGACACCCGCGCCTCATGACCTTTTGCCCTGCTGGAGCGACTTTAATGCCTGACCTATCCCTTGATGACGTAACTCTGCACTATGAGATCGACGGCAGCGGTCCTCCGCTCTTGCTGCTGGCGGGCATGTTAAGCGACAGCGCCACATGGGCAGGCTTTGCCCCGCTGCTGTCCGACCATTACACCGTGATCCGCCCGGACAACCGCAGCACGGGACGCACGACACCGTGGAACGCGCCGACAGGTATGACGCAGATGACAGCCGATGCGCTGGCCCTGATGAAGCACCTTGATCTGGGACCCTTCCATGTAGCGGGCCATTCGATGGGTGGCTTGTTGGCGCTGGATCTGGCGGCGGCATCGAAGGATGTGAAAACCGCAAGCGTCTTTGCCTCTGGCCGTGTGCGGATGCCGCGCACCCAAGCTGCGTTCGATAGCCTGTTGGCCATCCGCCGCACCCCGCAAGGCGAAGAGCTGTGGCTGCGCGCATTGTATCCCTGGATTTTCGGGCAGGACTTTTTTGACGACCCTGCAAACATCGAAACCGCCATGACGGCCGCGTTGAATTACCCATACGCACAGACTGCAGATGCGATGGCCCACCAGATTGATGCATTTCGGGTGCTGCGCCCAGCGGCCCGCCCAGAGGCTGTCACCTGCCCAACGCTGATTGCCTACGCAGGCGCGGATATCCTTGTCCCGCCCGCACAGGCGCAGCCCAGTTTTGCTGGCATTGCAAACCTCACAGAAGTGACAATCCCCGCAGCAGGCCATTCCATCGTTTGGGACGCGCCAGAGGAACTGGCGGGTCATCTGCTGAGTTTTCTAAAAGCGAACGCCTAGACCGCATCAGGCTGGTTCGCAGGCGCTGCATCAGCCAAAGCGGGCACGTCCATACAAGCGTCATGAATACGCTGCACCGTCGGATAAGGGGTCATATCAACCTCGAACCGTGCGTTGTTGATCACCTGCGCGTACAGGCACAGATCAGCGATCGAGATGGTGTCGCCATGACAGTAAGTACCTGTCTCGTCCTCAGCCGCTAACCGTGTCTCCAAGGCCTGCATGCCGGCGCTGGCCCACTTGCGGAACCACGCAGCCTTGCCGGCGGCGTCAACGCCATACTCGGCCTCCAGATGTTGCAGGATGCGCAGGTTGTTGACGGGATGAATGTCCGCCGCGACGATCTGCGCCAGCGACCGGACGCGCGCGCGCGCCATGGCACCCTGAGGCAAGATCGGCGGCTCGGGGTGCACTTCCTCCAGCAACTCAAGGATCGCCATGGATTGCGGCACCGGACCATGTGGCGTGACCAGCGTGGGCACCAGACCTGAGGGGTTGAGTGCCAGATGTTCGGCACTTGCGTGTTCGCCCTTCAGCAAGGACAGCGGGACGTACTCATAGCTCAACCCCTTGAGGTTCAGTGCGGCGCGCACCCTGACAGAGGTGGAGGAGCGAAAGTAGTTGTGGAGTGCCAGACCGCTCATGCGCGTTCTCCGATGGTGACTTCCAACGTGCCGATGCCATCGACACCGCCCGTCATCACATCGCCGGGGACAACCGCGCCAACACCAGCCGGTGTGCCGGTCATCACCAGGTCACCGGGTGCCAGCGTCATCGCGTGGCTTAGAATTGATAC
This sequence comes from uncultured Sulfitobacter sp., assembly GCA_937923365.1. Taxonomy (GTDB): domain Bacteria; phylum Pseudomonadota; class Alphaproteobacteria; order Rhodobacterales; family Rhodobacteraceae; genus Sulfitobacter. The sequence continues at coordinate 3,788 of CALAIJ010000231.1, read as the reverse complement.
GTGTTCGGCCACCGACCAGATCAGATCAGCGATGTCCGCATCCTGCCGCGTCTCACCGTTGACGGCCAGCCAGATGCGCGCGTTTTCAAGACTGGGCACCTCTGCGATGGGCTTGATCGGACCGATGGGGGCGGAGTGATCGAATGCCTTGCCCCAATCCCAGGGGCGGCCCATATTCTTGGCCTCGCCTTGCAGATCGCGGCGGGTCATATCAAGGCCCACTGCCGCGCCCCAGATGTGGTCCATGACGTCGGCCTGCGCGATCTCTGACCCCCCTTTGCCGATGGCCAGCACCAGTTCGATCTCGTGATGCAGGTCCTCGGTCAGCTTGGGGTAGGCCATGGTGCAGGGCGTATCCACCGCCGCATCCGCAGGCTTGGTGAAAAAGAACGGCGCCTCGCGATCGGGGTCTTTGCCCATCTCGCGGGCGTGGGCGGCATAGTTGCGCCCCACACAGAAAATCCGGCGAATGGGAAAGCGGTCGTTACTGCCTTGCACCGCAAGGCTGGCCTGTTGAGGGGCATCGATCACATACATGCGTGGTCTCCTTTTGCGGCGATCATAGAGGTGCTGCGCGGCGCGGCAAGATGGCCGAGCAAGTATCGCGCACCAGCAGTTCGATGTCACAGCAGATGCGGGTCACGTCGCGCTCTGCATGGATGATGGAATGGGCCAGCCGCTCTCCGGCCATAAGGCCGATGCGGCGCGCGGGCAGGCGCACGGTGGTCAGCGCGGGTTCCATCTCTCGCGAGCCTTTGAAATCCCCGATGCCAATGACCGACAGGTCCTCCGGCACCCGCAATCCGGCGCGCAGGGCGGCATAGATCGCCCCTTGAGCCAGCACATCATTGCCGCAGATCAGCGCGCTGGGCCGATGCGGTGCGGCCAGTAACTGGCCCACCGCCTCTTTCGCGGCAGAGATACTATAGGGCGCCTCCACCGACCACGCATCCCGCACCGTGATCCCCGCTTGCGCCAAAGCGCCCAGCGCCCCCGTCTGGCGATCCATCGCACGGTCGTTTCCGGCTGTGGGCGGAAAGACGATGCCGATGTCGCGGTGCCCTAGCCGTGCAATGTGCCCCGCCGCCATGCGCCCCGCCGCGCGGTTGTCTGCACCAACGCAGGACAGCGGCGCATCAGGCGCGTAGTTCCAGATTGTCATCGCGGGGATGGCTTGCGAGGCGATCAGCTGGAACGTCTCTTGCGAGTGGGTCTGACCGATCAAAGCAATCCCGTCGACGCGGTGTTCAAGGAATTTGCGCATGACCGCGTATTCCCGCTCCAGATCATAGCCGTGGCTGGCGACCAGCAGCGTAAAGCCCTGCGCGTCGACAGCATCTGAAAATGCCTGCACCACTTCGGCAAAGATCGCATGGTCAATCGTGGGCACAATGACCCCGATGGTGCCTGAGCGTATCCCGTGCATCGTCTGGGCTGCACGGTTGCGGATATAGCCCAGCCTGCGCACCGCCGCGTCGATCTTTTTGCGAGTCGCAGGCTTGACCAATTCAGGGTGGTTATAGCTGCGCGACACGGTCGAGATGGACACGCGAGCCGCACGGGCAACTGCGACAATATCGGCTTTTTTGTTCGGTTTTTCAGTCATATGAAGGGTAGTATATCACAATTTATGAAAACATTTGCAAAACTGTTTTCATCCCCTACTCTGAAAAGCCAACAGATGGGGACCTCATGGAATTTCTGCTCTACTTCGGGGATGTTTTCACACCGATTAACTTCGGTCTGCTGCTGATCGGGACGATCGGCGGGTTGATCCTTGGGGCAACGCCGGGGTTGAGCCCGACAATGGCAGTCGCCCTGCTGATCCCGTTTACGTTCCAGCTGGAGGCCGCGCAGGGTCTGATCCTGCTGGGGGCCGCCTATACATCGACGGTGGCAGGCGGAGCGGTATCCGCGATCCTGCTCAAGATACCCGGCGCGCCCGCAAACATCGCAACCACGCTTGACGGCCACACAATGGCGCAAAAGGGCGAGGGGGCGAAGGCGCTACAAATCTCGTTCCTTGCCTCTGCTGTGGGTGGCGTTTTTGGCGTACTGTTGCTGATCTTTCTGACCCCTGTGCTGGCAAAATGGGCGCTGGCCTTCGGGCCAAGCCACCTGTTCTGGCTCGCGATCCTGGGCGTGACCGTCATTGGGTCGCTCGACAGCAAATCGGTCGTCAAAGGTCTGCTGTCGGGCTGCATCGGTTTGTGGCTGGCAACGATTGGCTTTGACGACATCATGGGCGCGCAGCGGTTCATCTTTCACCCCTCACTGGGCGGTGGCATCAACATCATCGCGGCCCTGATCGGCCTGTTTGCGATCCCGCAAGTGATCACCATGTTCGCCAAGGGCCGCGCGAATGCTGACGCAGAAGTTCTCGAAGTGCAAAAGCACCCGATCAGCGGGGCCTTCTCCGAATTGGGCCGCAACAAGCGCGCCTTGGGCATCGGCACCATGGTCGGCTCCATCATTGGTCTGATCCCTGGTGTGGGCGGTCAGATTGCGGGGCTTGTGGCCTATGACCAGTCCAAGAAGTTCAGCCCTGATCACGACAAGTTCGGCACGGGCCACCCCGAAGGTGTGATTGCCGCGGAATCCGCCAACAACGCCATGGTAGGCCCCTCTCTGGTGCCGCTGCTGACGCTGTCGATCCCCGGATCACCCACGGCGGCGGTGCTGCTGGGTGGCTTGCTGATCCACGGGATTTTTCCGGGCACAGACCTTTTTGACAACCACCCTGACGTGGCGTGGACATTCATCAACTCGATGTTGGTGGGCCAGATCCTGATGTGTATCTTTGGCCTTTACGTGGCAGGCATGGCCGCGCGGGTGGCACAGGTGCCACAAAGCATCATGGCGGCCATCGTCTTGGGTCTTGCGGTATTTGGCAGCTATTCGGTCCAGTCGTCGATGGGTGACGTCTATGTCATGGCGAGCCTTGGGGTGATGATGTATTTTCTTGAGCGGTTTGGTTTCTCTGCCGCACCCTTGGTGCTGGGTCTGATCCTTGGCCCGATTGCAGAGGCGAACTTCATCCAAGGTTCCATGATCGCGAATGCAACGGACGGGCTGACGCCTTACTTCTTTGGCGGCACACTGAACCTCTTCCTGATTGCGGTGGTCGTCGCCTCTATTCTCTATTCGGCATGGATGGAACTGCGCACCCGCCGCTACACCTCCAAAGAGGAGATCATCGGATGAGCGTTTCAACCCCCCGCCTGCAACACATCATTGCCTCGGGCGCGGTTGCCGCCGTGGGCGCGTGGGTGACCTATGTCAGCTATACCCAACAGCCGTCTGAGGCGTTCCTGTTCCCGCGCCTGATCGCAACTGTGTTTGTGGTGCTGGCGATCTGGACCTTCGTCAAAGCCTGCCTTGGCTGGACAAAGGTGGGCGACGGCATCACCAGCCGCCAATTCCTAAACCTGTTGCCCGGCCTTGCCGTTGCCCTGATCTATATCTTCTGGGCGGCCAAGGGCTTGGGGTTCTATACCGCCACGACAATCGCTTTCTTCATTTTGCTGTCCCTATATGATCCGGCCTCGAACCGAGAGCCAAAGACATGGGCCAAGCGCGCAATCATCACGGGCATCTTCATGGCCGTTATGTACGGTCTCTTCGCACTGCTACTCAAAGTGTACACACCGCGAGAGATTTTCTTCTGAACCGCAAGAGCGGCAGATATTTTCATCCTAGGGAGGAACTAACATGAGAAACGTAATCGCAGGGGCCGCAATGGCCTTGATGGGTCTGACAGGTGCCGCAGCCGCGGACGGTCACGCCAA
>CALAIJ010000230.1 GCA_937923365.1 uncultured Sulfitobacter sp. | reverse complement strand
CGGATCAGCGGATCGGAGCCCGTGGTGACATTGGGCCGCCCGCTGGCGTAACGCGGCTGATCGGTGCTCAGCACTGCGCCGATCTGCGCGACAAGCGCGGGCGAGACGACCACATCCGCATCAAGATAGATCAGTACATCGCCCGCCGCCGCCGCCTCGCCCGCGTTCAACGCCCCCAGTTTGCCGCCACTCTCCAGGTCTATCACTGTCAACACCCAGCCTTTGGCCGCCGCCCGATCTGCATAGCTGTTGGCGATTTCGACCGTGTCGTCCGTACAGCCGTTGGCAATGACCACGACCTGAACCGCATTGCGGCCCGTCTCGGAGGCAAAGACCGCATCCAGACAGGCCGGCAGGTATTCCGCCTCGTTATGGGCCGGGATCAAGACTGAGACTTTCATTCGTAGCTCACCAATGCATCCCAACGCGGGTTGGCATCATCCAGATGCCGCAGCGCGCCCCAGGACCCCCATTTCACAGGCGCATAAACATCCGAGTAGGCCGTGAACAACTGCCCCCCCACGGCCGTCCAGCCTTTCAGCAGGCTGCCGTACAGCGTGCCCATCTGTGCCGAATAATTGAAGTGGTGGAAGAACGCGGTCAGTTCGGTGTCCTCCACCTGAGGGCCGATGCCAACCACGTGGGTGCCCCCTTCGTACATAATCAGGTCCAGATCATTGGCCCGCGCCACAGCCGCGTGATACGGCCAGACGCGGCCCATCAGATCGGTCAGCGTATCGGCCTTGTCGCCGCTTAGCGCGCCATCGGTCAGCTCGCGGGCGGCAAGTTCGGTTGCGGTATCGTAGCGATGCGTGGCGAGATACTGCTCTGCAGCTTTGCCTTTCAGGCCATCTGCCTGTGCTGCCGCCTCAGCGTCGCGCGCGCTTTCCTCAAGCCAGCCTTTGACAAGGACCTCGCGTTCTTCCAGCCCCAGTATGCCGCCGAAATAGCCGGTGATGGCATAGGCATCAAAGGCTTTGACGGGCGCCTCTGCCCCTTCCGCGACGGCCAAGGGGGCGCTAAGCGCCTCGATCTCCAGCCCCAGCCAGCCGGTCTGGGAGGAGATGACATTGATCAATCGCGCCTCTGCCTGATCGCCGTAGACCTTTGACCAGATGCGCGCCACTTCGGCGGCGCGGACACCGTAGGCCTGCATCCATTTGTCGTTCTCGGACCAGCGCGCGCGGGCTGTGACATCGGCCCAGCGGGCCTGTTCGAACTGCCAGTTCCAGACCTCGTTCGAGAACTCCACATAGACGCGCAGCTTGGGGTCCAGATTGTCGCGCACGTAGGTGGCGAACTGGGTGACAAAGTCGTCATCGGCCAGATGCGGCATGTTCACCCAGGCGTCCTTTTCCAGCTCATTGGCCAGACGTACCAGCACTTCGACAGGCACACCGCCTTGATAGGTGACATCGCGCACTTCTGGGCGGTCTGCCCAAGTGGCAAGGGTGGAATCGTTGGTCTCCTGCCAGTCCATAAACCGCAGGGCGCGGAAGCTGCCCAGACGTGCGGTCCACGCAGGATTGAACACGGCCCCCCGCGCCAGACGGCGGGCATTGTCTGCGCGTGTGACCGTAATCTCACGCGGTGGATTGGTGGTGTTAATCCGCTGGATGCGGATGTCCACGCTCCCAGGACCGGGCGTGTAGTCAAAACTGACCTCACCCTTGCCATAGCGCACGCGTTTGGCGCGGCCTGACACTTCGATCACACCCTTGCCCTTGTAACGCAGCACATAGCGCCCTTTGAGCGAGGTCGCAGCCTCTGGCATGTCCGTCAGGATCAGCGTGCCGATGCTGGACAGCGTTTTGGGCATGCGGAGCGGCCACCCAGCGGCATCCAGATGTCCGCCAGCGCGCAGTTCGGCCAGCTCCATGCCGCCAAACTGGCCCGGTTTGTGACCAATCCATGGGCGCGCGGTTTTCATCAGATCAAGGAAGGGCACCTGCGTCGACCAATCGGTGACAGAGGCCAGGCCCATGGCCACATCTTTGGTGCCCTCGACGGCGTCCTCTGGCGTGACCACCGGATCTGCGGGCGGCCCGGTGGGTGCTGCCGGTGCCGTGGCCGCGCGGGCGGGCGTCACAGTGACGGGCACTGCAGGCACCGGCAGCCCACCATAGGCTTGCACCGCGTCCCACGCGACCCGTTGCAATTGCCGCGCCAGATCAGGGGCGGGCGTGTCAAAGGCCTTGCCCCAGCGGTCACTGAAGTCGGTAGGCAGGCCAAGCGGGGACACGCCCGTCAGCGTGGCATATTGCACCATAGCGACAAAGTAGTGGCCTGTGTCATTCAGATGAATGTCATCGTCAAACAGCGCCTGAATGCTTTCAAGCCCGTCGATCTTGCCTGCTGCAATCTCGTCGCTCAGCCGCCCCATGGCCTGCCCTGCCGGGATCAGCGCAACGGAGGCCGCCTCAGAATTCAGACCCGTCCGCAATTTGTCCACGATACCTTCCCAGACAGGCAGATCATCGGTCAGGCGCTGGCGCCATGGCACATCGGCGCCGTTGTCATTTTCAACCGCCTGGCCTGTACCACTGTTCAGACTGTGCCATGTCTCTTGCACGTAGACACGCGCTGCCGGATTGGCCGAGGTGGCAAGGCCCGAGAACGCCTGCGCGTAGACTTCGGTGTCGGACCACTGGGTGTGGTTGGCCAGCGGGATCGCCTCCGTCAGGATCAGATGGGAGACTTTGCCCTGAGGCAGCACCGCGCGCGCGTCCACGCCTTCGGCGCTTCGGGATTCTTCCCAGTTGTAGCGCAAAGGCGCGCCGTTGATGATCTGCGCCTGCACGGTGCCTTCGCCTGTGCCTGCACGCAGCGCCCCTTGCAGCATATCGGGACCATCCATGCCGAACAGGCTGTGGCCGACCATCAAGACTGCATAGATCGTATCAAGGCCGCTCATGACGCTACTCCGGTTTCGGGATGGCGGTTGACGACCTGCCAGACGGTTTCCTGCATGGCGCGGGCCACCTCTGGCGACGGTGCCGTGGCGGGCGTGCCATCCGCGCGCATCAGCGCATGGGGCAAGCCCACCGGACTGCGATGATACAGCACAGCGTAATGGGTCAGCGCCACCAGATAGTGGCCCAGATCGTTCAGGTGGATCGTATCGGTCGTGCCGTCGTCGTTGGTGGCAAAGAGGTCTTCCGGCGTGCTGACCTCTGCAATCGCACCCTGCCCTGCCACGCGCCGCGCAAAGGCGGCCATCACCTGCCCTGCGGGGATCAGGTAAATGGGGGCGTCGGTTCTGGCCAAGGCCGGATGCAAAACACGCGCCTGCCAGTATGTCTCCAGATCGCCGTCAAGGCGCGCCAGCCAGCCGACGGGATCATTGGTGTGATGCCACGTCTCATAGAGATAAATGCGTGTTTGCGGGTTGGCCTGCCACGCGGTGTCTGCCCAATTGGCCAAAGCCTCTGCAGATTTGTGGTAGCGCACGGCATCGGCAATCTCGACCATCTCGGTCAGGACAACAGCGTCGTAAGTGCCTGATCCGACCGCTTCGCGCGCGGGCTGGAACCGGTCATGGGCGTTCTCGGCGACAAAGCCGTTGACGGGCAGATCAGGGTCCCAGTGTTCGTTCAGCGACGTGCCCCAGCCCAACTGACTGGCGTAGTCATGCCCCGCAAGTTGCGCAAGCATCGCGGGCATGTCGCGGCCAACCAGCGAATGTCCCAGATGGAAGACCTGCAAAGACCCCGCAGGGGGCGTGAGCGGCGCTGCATAAAGCGCCTCTGCCCGCGCAGCACCCTTGCGGCGGGTTTGCACCCACCACAATGCCCCTGCCCCCATGAGGGCCAGTCCGGCAAGCACTGTTCGGCGGGTTCGTTTCACGTGCAATCCCTTGTTACGCGTCCATGGCCATGGATACGGCAGTCACAAAGTGTTCAGCAATCATTGTATGTCGCCCCAGCAATTTGTCGCCCTTTGTGAAAGGCCCAAGGTCGGTGGCGAATGTGGCTGTGAACTGATCTGTGTCTACGTCAAATTCCATGTCCAGCACGTTAAAGCCGAAATGGGTCTTGCTCACGGGGAATTGCGCTTTGAAGGCGGCCTCTTTGGCGCTGAAGATGCGTTTGGCCTGAAGGGCAGCGTTTGGACCGGTGAGGGCGTGGCCGACGACCTCCTGGATCAGGTCCTCCGGCAGCGGCGTCGCAGGTTCTGCATCCAGCCCGACAAACCAGGGCGCCTGTGTGACAACCGCTACGCACAAGCTGTCCGAATGGCTGATGCTGCCGTGCAGACCCATGGGCCAGACAGGACCGTGATTGAGTGTTGGCAGGACCGCTTGGGGTGGCAGGCCAAGGGCCTCCATCGCCCTGCGGGCAGCCGCCCGCCCTGCGGCGAATTCACGGCGCCGTTTGGGCACAGCGCGGGCCAGATGTATGTCCTCGCCGCCCCAAAGGTCCGGCTGCGGCGCGCGCGG